>JAJYFI010000081.1 GCA_021790955.1 bacterium
AGGCTTGGACGTTCTTGACGCCGTAGGCGCGCGTGAGGATGTCGACTCGTTCGCGCAGATTCTCGTCGCGCAGGGCCCAATTCCTCAGGCAGTGCCCCGTGATGGGGCTATCGATATGCGTGAGGTCCGCCAGAAAGATTTTGGCACTCACAAGGCGAACTCCGCGCGCACCATCCGGCGGGGAGAGGGGCTTGAGCGCGCTTGCGCGAATTTCTGCGAGGCGGCTAATATGGCCGTCGCGAAGAGAGGATCGCCGTGCAGCCGATCGGAGGCCGCATGGATGTCCCGGTTGTATTCGCCGGAAATGCAGAGGCTCAGGCCGACGGATTTTAAATGATCGATCCAATCCTCCAAGCGGCCCACATAGGAAGATTCCGTGTCCCAGCTGAGCCCCGCGAAAGCGGCACGGCCGAACTGGGGGAAAGATCGAAAGAGGAAGAGGTAGACAGCCATTTCACAGGCGCGCATAATATCGGCCGGACTCATCGCGTCGGTCTCCGTGACTTGGTAGGGAGGGCGGGGCGAGTGGCGGAGGCCCAGGCTCGACGCCTCTTCATAGACTGCGGCCCCAGGAAGAAGCAAAAGCTGGTTGGCCCAAACTTCCTGCTGCGGGCGGACGCGAAGGGCCCACTCCACGCTAGCCCTGAAACCGTCCAAGTCGTCGCCCGGCATGCCGAAAATCAGCTCGATCTCCACGCGCGTTCCGGGAGCCTTTCGATTGAGATAGCGGAGATTTCTTTCGACCCGCTGACGATCGAAGGCTCGGGAAACTTTGTCAAGAACCGGCGCGTGAATGCTCTGAACGCCGAGGCCCAGGTAGAACTTTTCGGGGGCCCGGGCGATGATGTCCGTGATTTCAGGGGTGACGAAGATGGGGTTGGTGTTGAAGCCCAGGACTTGCCGGCCGCCCTGTGTCCCTTCTAGGAAAGACCGCAGTATCTCTGCGCCCCGCCGCTGGTTCATGAGGATGTCCGCGTCGACGAGAAAAATCGCGAGCTCGTCGCCGTTCCCCGGCCGGACGCGCATTAGGGCCCGGAACTCGCGTTCCAGCTTGCCCAGGGAGACATAGCGCGTCTTGCGATCCCCCCAGTCGCAGTATTTGCACGCGAACGGGCAGCCCCGGGAGGCTTCCAGAACCGCGATCGGGGAGGCGGACGGCTGGTCCATGCCCGCGAGAGCGGCGCCGCTTCCCGCATAGAGCTCCGGCGCGGAGTCCAGGTCGATAAAGGCGGGGGCGGGTGTCGTGCGGATCTCGCCGCCGTCCCAATAGGAAATCCCCGGCACGTCCGCCGGAGATCCTTCTCCCAAAACCAAGTGCCTCAGAAGTCGGCGGAAGACCTCCTCTCCCTCCTCGGCGTGGGAGGCGAAATCCACCTCGGGATGGTCCCGCAGGATTTGTTCGCTCCAGGGGGCCACCTCGGGGCCTCCGACGGCGATGCGCAGGTCCGGGCGCTTGCGGCGCAAAGCGGCCGCGATCTCCCAGATTTTGGAGACGCTCCAGACGTAGCAGGAAAATCCCACGAGGAGCGGGTCCTGGGCTAGGATATCCGCCGCGACGGCGGAGGCTTGGACGTTCTTGACGCCGTAGGCGCGCGTGAGGATGTCGACTCGTTCGCGCAGATTCTCGTCGCGCAGGGCCCAATTCCTCAGGCAGTGCCCCGTGATCGATGGGTAGGCTCTAGGGTGGGCGACGCTGACGTCGATGGATACGATGTCTGCCAGGACGACCGTCGATTTCATTGAGGAAATTCCAACTGCGCCTGATGCAGGGAGCGCGTATCGTCAGTAGGAAGCAAAAACAGGCGGGGGGCTGGTCGTCGCTCCTAAAAGCGTGCCCATCGTTACCAACGCCGGTCTTATGTATTTTCTTTTGCGGTCGTCTTTTCCCTTTTTGCCTTTTAAATTCTTGCGCATTTTGGGAATTATATCACAATCCTTCTATGGAAAGCCTGGGAAAGTCTTTCCAAATACAGAATGAGCCCCAAATGAGCCGTTGGAGCCGCCGTAGGCCTGTCGTCATAATCGGAGGTGTGGAATCATTGGAAAAGGCTCGCGTATTCTGGAAACGTCTGCTTAAAATCATCCCCTCGAATTCTATCCAGGCGCGAAACCGTCTCCCGAAACTCTTCGAGCAGGGCATTCCCTGATTTGCCCGAGAAGCTCGATGACACGACGAATTTCATGGCCCTGTAAAATAAATTCCGATCGGCGATGCCCCGCTCTCCCAAAGGGAGGAGGACTTGGTCAATGTGCTTTTGATAGGCGTCCAAAATGCGCCATTTCAGCGGGGCAGGCAAGATCTGTACGTTGTAATAGGGGGGATCCACCAAGGGCTGAATCTCCATGTCGCCCGGCTTTATCAAGTCAGCCTCCAGCCACTCACGATGGAACTCCGGTAGGGCGAAAGCATTAAAGATGCTTAGGACCGGAACGATCATAAATTGAACATGGGGGCACTCACGCAACATGCGCCGCCTATTTTCCATAGTCCGTTGCCAGTTCTGGCCCTTGCGAATGTATTCGCCGCGCGAAAATGACGCGTCGAGCGAAGCCGAGACCCGGACATTCTTAAAAAACCGCCAGGCGCGAAAAGCATCCTGTTGCTTCCATGTTACGACAGAAAAATTCGTATTGTAGGACAGTCGTAGGTGAAACATTTTCCTTTTAGCAAGCAATTCCAATATTCCCCAATGATCGTCTGATAGCAACGGCTCTCCTCCAAAAAAGTGAAGCTCTTCGAGCTCGGGAAGAAGTTCCTCTATTCTGCGCAAACACTCATGCAATCCGGCAAAAGAGCGAAGGGCCACGCTGGAATTGTGCGGCTTGCCGGCCATAAGCCCCAGACGCTCCTCGTCCTTAAACCAACCCGTGCTGCCAAGTGAGGAGCAATAGCGGCAACGAAAGTTGCATATATTAGAAAAGCCGATCGTCAGGTGGCGGATCGCCCTCTCGCAACTCCCATCTTTTGATGTGACTGCCCTCGCGTGAGAGCTCTGGATTCGATGGTGCCTATTCGCCGCCAGCCTCGTGCTTTCGAACCCCTGCCTCTCAAAAAAATAGCAGTGCGCGCAACTTGGGCTTTCCACCCCGGAGAGCATCCGGAGTCGTAAGGTCCTTTGGGAAGGAGCGTTCCAAATCTCATCCCAGGATTGTGAAAGGCTTGATCCAAGGGGAGGGCCGGATGACACGCAACTGCTGCGGACACTTCCGTCAGGCCCAACGAAAAGATGCACCCACGGCAGCGAACAAAAAACCGGCGATTCAAGAAGATCGGAGGACATCCAACTCCCTGATTATTTCTCCGCTGGCGCCTGGAGGAGCTCGGCTTGGTGCCGGGCCTTGGCGGCGTCTTCCAACCGCCCCTTTTTTTCATAGACGCGGGCGAGACCTTGCAAGGCTTGGGTGACGAGTTGGAGCACGGGAGGGCGATCTGTGCGGGCTGCCTTCCCCCAGGAGGCGGCACTCTGATACAGGCGCATCGCCTCTCCGTCGTGCCCCAATGCCGCCGCTGCGTCCGCGAGAGCCATGGTGCAAATAACGAAAGGATAGCCGTCTCCCTCCGCGTGGGAGGAGCGCGCCGCGAGCGCGCTCCTATAGAGGGATTCGGCTTGTTGGCGTCGTCCCAGGGACAGAGCCATCTGCGCGTGCTGGGCGAAGATGCCAAAGCAATAATCCTTGGGGTGGTCGTTATTTTTCCCGCAGGCGTCTTCGCCCAGCTTGGCGTAGGAGACGGCTTCCTTCGATTTTTGAAGATTCCGATAGAAGCCGCTGAGCTCGAATAAGCTGTCAAACCAGTCGATGGTTCCGGGACGGGCGCTTGCCAGTGCTTCCTTGGCGGCCGCCACGGCGCGATCTCGACGGCCCATCTTTCGATAGACCTCCGCCATGCCGAGAAGAATGCCGGAGCGGCCTCCCGTCGATTCCGATTTCGATCCCAGCCGGCGCTTCTCCGCGTGCAAGGCTTCTTGGTAGGTGGAAAGGGCTGCGTCGAGGCGCCCGGACCGAAGGTAGAATTCCCCGATATGTTGCAGGCCCTCTTGAGGGATATCTGCGGCGAATTGGCGCAGGACGGCCGAATCGCCGGAAAAGGCGAGTTGGGCATAGCCTGCGGCGGCATAGGCGAGGGCACCCTTGGGGTTTGCCTTTCTCGCCAAGGCGTAAGTCTTGATCGCGGCGGAGTGGTCCCCGAGCATTTGATAGGCGCGGCCGAGGTAGAAGTAGGCGGTGTAGTTATGCGGATCGTGCTTGAGCGATCGCTGAAGAGCTCCGACGGCCTCTCGGTATCGCTCCTCGTTCAAGAAAACCTTGCCCAGCTCTTGAAGGAGGTCGGGGTCGTCCGGCATCGTCTTGAGCGCGCGTTCGAGGGCCTTCCGCGCCCGCGAATAATCCTCGTCCATTTCGTATACCTGGACATACTGAAGAGAGGCCAAGCGGTTTTGGGGCGGCGCGGCAGGAAGGGAGCGAGCCAAAGCATCCAAGCGCCGCCATTCTCCGGCGCTTTGATAGAAGCCGGCGAGCCGGCTCGCCACGCGCGGGACGGCTTCGCTCGCCGGGTCTTTCTCCTCTCGCGCCAGCCGGAGGGCCTCTTCCGCCTTGATGGACGCCTGCTTGTGATGGCCCGCTTGGTCGAGCGAATTCGCCTGCGACAGAAGAGAGGCCCAAGTCTGGCTGGCCTTGGGAGAAGGAGGGATAGCGGCGAAGAGACGAGAGGAAGATGCGGCTATTCCCAAGGCGAAGATGCCCCAAGTCGGCCCGCCAGTTAATCGAAATATTTCACACATGCTTTTTGGGGCAGCGGCGATCCTCCAACATTCACATAGCGCTTCCTACGCTTGCCGTCTCCTTCCCTGTTCGTTTTTTCACCATTTTTTCCATTTTTCCTGAAATTTCAAGCGGCTTTCAAAGAAGGACTTCCTTAGATTGACCGCGTTTGCCTTGAAGCTTGCGTGCGCGTCATGGTGGACAAGGACGTCTTCGGCGATGACGAGGCGGTAGCCCGCGCGGCGCAGGCGCAGGCAATAGTCGTCGTCTTCAAAGTGCGCCAAACCGAACCCTTCCTCCACTTGCCCGACGCGCCTGGCGGCTTCTCTTCGGATGAGGATGCAGAATCCGAAAAGCATCTCCGTCCGGCGACGCCTCCCGGCTTGCTGTAAAG
The DNA here is from genome assembly GCA_021790955.1 of bacterium. Lineage (GTDB taxonomy): Bacteria > Elusimicrobiota > Elusimicrobia > UBA1565 > UBA9628 > JAJZAK01. The sequence goes on from JAJYFI010000081.1 coordinate 5,156, forward strand.
CCCATGCCTGGGCGAAAAAAGGAAATGACAAAGGGCTGTAATCCGCATGCGGCACGTCCTGGGCTCCGGCACCGCGGCGGGCGCGCGGCCCGACGGCCCCGATGCGGGAAGAAGCCTCGACGCAATCAACAAGCCGCTCGAGCCAAGAGGGCCCCACCACGACGTCGTTGTTGAGCCACACATGATAGCGTCCCGAGGCCATTTTCATCCCTTGGTTGATCGCCCTAGCGAAGCCACGGTTGACCTTGTTCCGCAGAAGGACGACGCTCTTTAGAACAGATTCATCGGGATTCGAGAACGGCCCTGTTTTCCTCAAGAATCGGCGGCGGAACTCGCGCAGGAATCTCTGGGTCCCATCGCGGGATCCGTTGTCGACCAGAATCAGCTCGTGAGGGAATGTCGTCCACCGCGCGAGTTCCGTCAGGCACCGCCGCGTGTAGGGCAGCGCATTCCAGCAGGGAATGATGATGCTGGCTCGAGGCTCACCAGGCATGACGGGAATTATAAGAAATCGCGCCGCTTTTGCCGCCATCGGCGTCGCCAGCCGGCCTCCCGCGACAGGAGGGGGCGGCTCAAGAGGCTTCGCGGGGATTTTTTGAAAGCGCGATAAGCATCGGCCCACTTCGGGACGAAAAGAGCTGGAATCCCTGGGCCCGGGCCGCGCTTCTGACGCGCCGGGAGAAATCGCCTTGGGAATAGGCGAGAAGAACTTGGCCGGCGCCGAAATACTTCTTGTCCAGGACGAATTCCCATGCGGCGCGGGAGCTTTCATCGAGGGCGAGGGTGGAGATGAATAGGTCCGCCCGCAAACGGAGGCTTCGAGCGTATTGGATGGGGACCAGGTTTATTTTCCCCAGTTCGAGGGGGGAGCTTTTTTTCTTGACGACCGCCACACGATCTTCTCCCAGCATGGTCGCCAAGTAGAGCCATTGGAGGCAGGAGCTAGCGGGAAGGTCGACGATGACGTAGGTGCGCGTCCCCCCAAAGGCGCGCGTGAAAATCTTGGCGAGGTTGCCGAATCCGCCTCCCCACTCGACGACGGCCCCGCCCCCATTTTCATCGAGGCGCGCGCCCGTCAGGCGCTCGAATTCGGCCAGGGCATGGAGATGGTAAAGGCTGAGGTGATTGGTCAGGTACGCGCGGAGCAGGGGGTCTGCGCGCTTTTCCTCATCGGTGTTGAGGCCGCCGCAGAAGAGGTCCGCCCGGAGGACTTCTTTTAGTTTCCACGGGGGGAATCTGGCCTCAAGAAGCTTAAGCATCCGCCCCAGCGCGGCGGGCCCCGGCCGGGCGCGGACGTAATAATAATCGATCGAGGGAGGAGGCAGCGGCAAAAGCAGCGCCTCGAGAGAGCGGCTTTTGCGGCGCCACCAGGGAGTCACGAATTCACTCGCACCGCCGATGTCCCGGATCTCCTCGTAAAGGAGGGCGAAGCGGGATCTCAAGGACTCATATCGGGCGGATTGATCAGGAGAGGGAGCGAGGAGCTCCCTCGCTTGGCGGCGGGCGTCCCTATAGAGACGGCAGGCGGTCCTCCATCTCCCCGTGCCGGACGCCTCAAGCATCTAGCAGGCGGGGGACGAGGAGGCCCCGTCCCGCAGAGATCCGATTCGACTGTTGGATGTCGAGAGAACGGCTGAAGCCGTCGCGAGCGCCATCTTCAGACTGTCGCCGGCCTTGGAAAGGATTTGTTTCCTAAGGGAATGAGCCGGCTTGAACCAATAGTAGAAATCGCGTCCAAACGCGTGCTCTGTCTCCCGGCTGGCGATGACCGCCGTTTCGCTGGAGTCTTGGCCCGCGTCTCTCCACCAGCCTTTGTGAAGGACCTGGGCGCCGAATTCTTTCTCATAATCGGCGATGCCGTAGAACTCGGGGGCGCCGGGCAAAAAACTGTAGCCGACCGGGCCGATCGTGAAGGGGCTTTCC
>JAJYFI010000082.1 GCA_021790955.1 bacterium
CCAGGATCTGGGCTTCATCGACTCCGCCGTCAACAAGAAGGCCTCCGTCGTGCGCGTCTACCTGCCGCCCGACGCCAACACGTTGCTCGCGTTGGCGGACCGGTGCCTGAGAAGCCGCAATCTCGTCAACGTGATCGTCGCCGGCAAGCAGCCCGAGCTCCAGTGGCTCGGCATGGAGGCGGCCGCGCGGCATTGCGAGGCGGGCGTCGGGGCCTGGGATTGGGCGGGAACGAACGGAGGCCGCGACCCCGACGTCGTGATGGGCTGCGCGGGGGACGTCCCGACCCTGGAGACCCTGGCCGCAGTCGAGATATTGCGCGAGCGATTCCCGGCCCTTAAAATCCGCGTCGTCAACGTGGTGGACCTCATGACGCTCCAGCCGCCAAGCGAGCATCCTCACGGTCTCTCGGATACGGCTTTCGACGCTCTGTTCACCAGCGGCAAGCCGGTCATCTTCGCCTACCACGGCTACCCCTGGCTCATCCACCGCCTCGCCTACCGCCGAGCGGGCCACGCGCATTGGCACGTGCGGGGCTATAAGGAGGAGGGAACGACCACGACGCCTTTCGACATGGTCGTGCTCAACGAGCTCGACCGCTTTCATCTGGCGCTCGACGTCCTCGCGCGCCTGCCCCGCCCGCTGCCGCGGGCGGAGGAGGCCAGGCAATGGCTTCTGGGAAAGCTCTCCGAGCATCGGGACTACATCCGCCGCCGCGGGGAAGACATGCCGGAAATCAGAAACTGGACCTTGGGCAAGGAGGAGCCAGCGTGAGCGCGCCAAAGGAAATACCGCGGCCGCCGCATCCGCGCAAGCGACGCGAGCCCCTCCCGGTTCAGATCCCGAAGCCGCTCGAGGAGGACCCGGAGTCTCGACGGCGCCTGGAGGCCATCCTCGAAAGCCCCAGCTACCGCGAGGCCGACGAGGATGTCGACTTCCTGCGCCACGGCGAGACGCGGGGGCTGCGGCTTCAGCTCGATTACCTCAAGGCCGAGCGCCTGCTCGAGCGCCACGGCGTGCGGCATGCGGTGGTCGTTTTCGGCGGGACCCGCATTCGGGAGCCCGCCGCGGCGCTGCGCCAAGCTCAGGCCTTGAGAACGGCCGCCGCCGCAAACCCCGCCGACGCCGCGCTCGCCGCCCGGCTCAGGGTCTCGGAGCGGCTCCTTGAGAAGAGCCGTTATTACGACGTGGCTCGAGAGTTCGGGCGCTTGGTCGGCGAAAGCAACAAGAATTTTCCCGATTCGCGCTGGTTCGTCATGACGGGGGGAGGACCGGGGATCATGGAGGCGGCCAACCGCGGCGCCTGGGTCGCGGGGGCGGAGACGATCGGCCTCAACATCCGCCTGCCGCACGAGCAATTCCCGAATCCCTATGTGACGCCCGAGCTGTGCTTTCGCTTCCATTACTTCGCGATGAGGAAGCTCCACTTTCTCCTTCGCGCCAGGGCCCTCATCGCCTTTCCCGGGGGATTCGGCACCTTCGACGAGCTTTTTGAGACCCTGACCCTCGTCCAGACGCGGACGATGACGCCCGTCCCCGTGGTCCTGGTCGGGGAGAGCTACTGGCGCCGGGCGGTCGACTTCGATTTCATCGCGGAGGAGGGCCTCATCGACGTCGAGGACAAGGAGCTGTTCTGGTTCGCGGAGACGGCTGCGGAAATCTGGGACGGCATCCGCCGCTGGCATGCGATGAACGAGGAGCGTTCGGAGGGAAAACCATGAAATTGTCCTTCCACGGAGGCGACCGGGGCGTCACGGGCTCCTGCCACTTGCTGGATTCCGGCGGCAAGAGCTTCCTCGTCGACTGCGGGATGTACCAGGGGGGAAGGGAGCTCGACGAGGAAAACGCCGAGCCCTTCGGCTTCGAGCCGCGAGACATCGATTATCTGCTCCTGACCCACGCGCATCTCGACCATTGCGGGCGCCTTCCGCTGCTGGTCAAAAGGGGCTTTCGCGGCGAGGTCATCGCGACCGCGGCGTCGCGGGAGCTCGCCCGGATCGTGATGCTCGACTCCGCGCATCTTCAAGAAGAGGAAGCGATCCACCGCCTTCATCATTTGGGCAAGGAGCGCGAAGCCCCCGGCCACGCGACGCCCCTCTACGAGACGCTCGACGCCCTCAACAGCCTCGACCGCTTCGGGCGGATCGCGGCTTACGGACAGCCTCTCGACCTGGCCCTCGGCGTTCGGGCGACCTTTTTCGACGCGGGCCACATCCTGGGCTCGGCGAGCGTCCTCTTCGAGATTCAGGACGGAGCCCGGTCGCGGCGGCTCTTTTTTTCCGGCGATCTCGGCAACGCCGGGCGTCCCCTGCTGCGCGCGCCCCAGGCGGCCGAGGCCGAGGACGTCGTCATGGAGACGACGTACGGCGACAGGAAGCACAAGTCCCTGGAGCGCTCCGTGGAGGAGCTCTGCGCCGCCGCGGAGGAGGCCTTCACGCGCGGCGGGAACGTCATCATCCCCACCTTCGCCCTCGAGCGGACCCAGGAGATCCTTTATTTTCTCGGGGAGGGCGTTCGGCGCCGGAGACTGCCGGGGCTCAAGCACGTCTTTCTCGATTCCCCCATGGCGATCTCCGCGACCTCGATCTTCGAGCGCCACGTGGAAGGCTACAACGAGTCGACCCGCGAGCTTTTTCGCGAGGGGCGGGACCCGTTTCGGGTCCCTGGGCTCAGATTCTGCCGGGAGCTCTCGGAATCCAAGGCGATCAACGAGATCAAAAGCGGGGCGATCATCATGGCGGGATCGGGCATGTGCGCGGGAGGACGGGTGCGCCATCATTTGGCCCAGAATCTCGGGCGCGAGGAATGCGCGGTCGCCTTCGTGGGCTACGCCGCCCAGGGGACGCTCGCGAGGCTCATCATCGACGGCGCCCGTCAGGTGAAGCTCTTCGGCCGGGAGATCCCGGTCAGGGCTAAAATCCACACGATCGGAGGGTTCTCCGCCCATGCCGACCAGGAGGAGCTCCTTGGCTGGCACGCGAAGACCCGGGCGAGCCGCACCTACCTCGTCCACGGCGAGGAGCCCGCCATGAAGCTGATGGCCCAGCGGCTCAAAGGGACGCGGGTGGAGACGCCGGCGCTGCATCAGGCCTTCGAGTTGTGAAGAAGAAGGGCGGGCGGGGGATATTGGCGATCAATGCGGGCTCCTCGACGGTCAAGGTCGCTTTTTTCGAGCGCGTCGCTCCGCCCCGGCGGTCGCTCGACGAGGTGGTCGAGTTCGCGAAACACGGCGATGCCGGCCGTCGGTTTCTGGGCTGGCTGGAGCGCCGGGTCGACTTCGTCGACGTGCGCGCCGTTGGGCATCGCGTGGCCTTCGGCATGGAGCATTTCGCGCCCGAGCGGGCGACGCCGGCCCTGCTCGCGAGGCTGCGCCGGTGGCTGGTCTACGACCCGGACCACCTGCCCTTGGAAATCGAGCTCATCGAGGCCTTGGGCAAGCGCCATCCCGGACTTCCCCAGTTCGTTTGTTACGACACGGCCTTCCATCAAAAGATGCCCCGGGTGGCGAAGATGCTCCCGGTCCCGCGCGACCTGGAGGCGCAAGGGATCAGGCGCTACGGCTTCCACGGCCTCTCCTACGCCTATCTCATGGAGGAGCTTTCGCGCCTTGCGGGCGCCTCGGCGTCGCGCGGCCGCGTCATTCTCGCCCATTTGGGGAGCGGCTCGAGCCTTGCCGCCGTGCGCGGGGGCGAGAGCGTCGACACCAGCATGGGATTCTCGACCGCCTCCGGGGTCATGATGGGGACGCGCACGGGCGACCTCGATCCCGGCGTCCTCTGCTATTTGCTGCGGCGGCATCGCTGGGCCTCCGAGCGGCTCATCCGGATGATCCATCATGAATCGGGGCTCCTGGGAGTCTCGGAGACGAGCGCCGACATGAGGGAGCTCCTCGGTCGCGAGCCTCGCGACGTTCGAGCCGCCGAGGCGGTGACTCTCTATTGCTACGAGGTGAGGAAGGCCATCGGCGCCTTGGCCGCCGCGATGGGGGGGCTCGACACTCTCGTTTTTGCCGGCGGGATCGGCGAAAACAGCGCCGCGCTGCGCTTTCGCATCTGCAAGGGTTTGGAGTTTCTCGGCATCCGTCTCGACTCGAATCTCAACGCGGCGCACGCGAGGCTTATTTCGAGGGGCCGGGCCGCCGTGCGCATCATCCGCACAGACGAGGAGCTGATGATCGCGCGCCTGGCGGCGTCGGTTCTCTAGGCGGCGCCGAGGGCGAGACGGCCTTCCCTTGAAAGCATCGCGGGATTCCAGGGCGGGTCCCAAACGGCGCGAATCTCGACTCGGCGTTCTCCCGATATCCCCTCGACGGCGCCCTTCGCCATCGCGAGGATGCTGGGGCCCATGGGGCAGTTAGGAGTTGTAAGCGTCATGGAGACCGTGATCGAGTCCGGCGTGATCTCAACCGCGTAGACGAGGCCGATCGTCACCACGTCGAGCCCCACCTCGGGGTCGATGACGCTTTTGAGGGCGGTCAAGGTCGGGGTTTTGACGGGGTCCATGGACGCTTGAGGAAAGAAAGCGTTAGCGCCGTGTTGCCGGCGTAAAGAGTCGCGCAGACGAGAAGGCTCCAGGATCCCAGCCGGATCAGCGCCGGGCTCTCCAGCAGGAAGCCGCCGATAAGGGAATACGCCGCCGCCGCGAGAAAACCCATCTCCCACCAAGCGGCCTTCTCGCTGGCAAGATCCTGGGTGCGCGGTATCTGAAGCGGCGGCCTCCAGTTCTTGGGACTGAAGACATGGAGCCAGACGAGGAAGGGCACGATCTTGTGGATCTGCCCCAGAATGAAGGGCGTCGCCCAGCCGAGAAGGGCGGCGAGAACGTAGGCGATCTCCTGCGGGGCGCCGTCCTTGACGAGGCCGAAGGCGAGCCCCAGCCCCAGAGCCGCCCAGACGGCCCCGCCGAGAAGGGCCAGCAGGGTGTAGGCGAGGGCGGGATCGATCCGCCTCAGCCGGCCGCGGAAGATTCCATTCATCTGGAAAGCGTAGGCGGCGTAGGCCGCGGCCAGGACGCAGGCCCAAGCGGACAGCAGGCGGCGGCTTCCCAAGAGGCTGTCGAGGGCCAGCCCCAAGAGGCCGACATTCGCGAGGACGAGCGCGACCAGGCCCGGAGCCTTGGACTCGATATGCGACAGGGAGAACATCGCGACGAGACGGTAGGAGGCTCCGACGATCATCAACGAGACCCAGCCGACGAGCGCCAGATGGATATGCGCGATGAGGACGCCGCGGGGATCGTGGAATAGGATCCCTCTTTCGCGGTCGTAGGCCAGCAGGAGGCCAAGAAGGATGACGAGGGACAGATAGGCAAGGGCGACGGCGACGTGCCGTCCGGTCCAGTCGAGTTTCCCGCCTTGGATCAGGGATTCGACGAAGACCTGGAGATAGATGAGCACGCCCGCGAACACGAGCGCGGCCGCAATCCAGTAGCGATCCCAGCCCGCCCACAAGCCCCCGACAAAACCGGCTGTCCCGGCGGTCAACAGCGCCCACGCCCAGGCAAGCCGCCCGGGAGCCGCGAAGGGGACCCCGTGGACGACGACCATCAGCTGGATGAGCGCTCCCATGATCGTCATGGTGACCCAACCGAGGGTCAAAAGATGAGTCAGGCCCAAGGCCCATCGGGCGTCGAAGGAAAAGCCGAGGAGGCGGCTGTTTCCCCAAACGAGGGCCGCGGCGAAAAGCCAGAATGAAAAAGCGGCGGCGACGAAATGGCGCATCGGCAGCCAAAAGGGAGGGGCCTTCGCGAGAAAGGGCGCGGCTCCGGCGTTAAGCGGCGGGGCCTGCGTGATCTGGATCGGCGGAACATCCATATTTAGGAGGCGGCGCCGGACAGCTTGAGAAGAGCCTCCGGCTTGAGCACGGAGATGCCCCCCCAACGGGCGGAGACGAGCCCTTCGTCGCGCAGGCGTCCCACGGCGCGGATCGCGGTCTCGATGGTGGTGCCGGCCATCTCGGCTATTTCCTCGCGGCGCAGACGCAAGTCCGGGCCCGCCACTCCCGCGAGCATCCAGAGGATGTAGGCCACGCGCTGCTCCACGGACTGCGTGGAAAGCGTCCGCAGATTCTGGGAATGGCGCATGTGGCTTCCCATCTCGGCGTAGACGGCGCGCGAGAAAGGGGCATGGCGGCGCATCAGGTCCTGGAAGTCGGCCGCGCGAATGCGGTAGGCCTGGCTCGGCTGGATGCACAAAGCGGTGACGGGATAGGGCTTGCCGTCCATAATAGGGAGCATCCCGAAGATGCGTCCCGGGACGATGAGCTCCATCAGGACGGGAGCCTCCGTTGGGGAGTATTTGACGGCCTTGACGAGTCCCGAGCGCAGAAAGTAGGCGGCGTCGGCGGCGCTTCCCTCCTCGAAAATGGTTTCCCCTTTGCCGTAACGGCGCAGGATGAAGGATTGGGACAGCCGTTCCAGGGCGTCGCTCGGGAGCGTTTTAAGGAGAGGAAGCCCCGCGAGATAGACGTCCATGGCTCCATCATAGCGAACTGCACCCGACGGACTCACTCTTCATCACCCCTTTCTGCTGATTTTAAGTCGATAGAGGTTTTCTTCCAGCTTCTCAATCGTGTGCGCGAAGCCCGCTTCCTTCAGATGTTCGTAGAGGGGAAATGGCTCGCGAAAATGCGTGACCTCGAGCACGTCCTCGGGTCCCATCGCGGGTAGGGCGGAGAGGATGCGCACCATGGGTTCCGGCGCCTCGAGACCGCGGACGTCGAGGGCATGGGTTTTCCCGGCGCCGGTCTTGCGCGGAGCGGCGTCGGCGACGGCCGTGTTGAGCTTCTCCAGCAAGGGTTCGAGCGCGACGCCGTGGGCGGCGGCCGTCGCTTCGATTGGGTGGGCGCCTCCGCAGCACATGTCGAGGCCGTGCTCGGCGAAGACGCGCTGGGTCTGTGGGTACCGCTCGGCGACCTCGCGGACGGTCTGATCGGACCGGACTGCGGCGCCTTGGCTCGGATCGGGCTCCACGTGGCACCAGGGCTTCTTATAAAAGTAGGCTTTCCAATCCTCGGGGCCCTCCTCGACGGCCCAGCTCTCGAAGCCCCGGTTTCCCAGCACCGCAAAGAGCGGG
>JAJYFI010000003.1 GCA_021790955.1 bacterium
GAGGGGGATACGGCGCGCAGGCATTCTCCCAGTGGCGCTCCATAATGGGACGAAAGCCACTGCGCCAACCCGGAGAGATCAGCCGGAAGGACGGGCTTCGGGTCGATAACGGACTCGATCGTTTTCAAGGGCCGTTCGGGATTGGCGTCGAAAATCCTAAGGACGGTTCCCACCAGGCGCCGAGAGCCGAACGGCGCTCGAACCCGGGATCCTGCCTCGGCATCCGATCCCGTGGGCAGCAGATAGTGGTAAGTCTGATGAAGCGGAAGGGCGAAGGCGACCTCGGCGATTTTCACGAATGCTACGGATGGCGCCGGTTGGCGAACAAAGGCAGCGGGAAAGCGGCCTCCCAAAGGGATTTTCCGCAATCCGCGGTTTTCCGCGGTTTTCCGCGGCTTTCCGTAGCGATCATTTGTACGCCGTCATGACGAAATGAGGAGGGATGTTGCGCACTTCCCATTCGATGTTCGTCTTCCGGAAGTATTTCTTAAGGAGAGGGACGAGATGGAGCGTGATCTGGTAGGCGACGAAGCGGCCGCCGGGCTTGAGAAGCGCGGCCGTCTTCTTCAAGAGCTCATGCCGGCTCGGCGCCGGGAGGAACGCGAAAGGGATGCCCGAGATCACGGCGTCGACCGAGGACAAACCCTCCTCCGAAGCGATCTGGTCGATCAGGCGAGCGTCGTCGCGTCGCAAAACCATGCGCGGATCGTGAAAGCGGCGGGAAAGAGCGACGAAGAATTTCTGGTTCATCTCGACGGCCAAGAGCCGCCCCTCCTTGGACATCCGCCTCAGAATCTGCCGAGTGACCACGCCCGCGCCGGGGCCGTATTCGATGACGCGGCGCGCCCCCTCCGGCTGCGCCGCCCGTATGATGCGGCCCACGAGGTAGCGGCTGCTGGGGGTGATCGAGGCGATCGCCTTATCGTCCCAAAAGTATCTGAGATAGGAAAAAAGCCCGTGCGCCTTCTCGGAGCCGTCTTCCAACGAAAAATCCCAAGACGGCGGCGGCGGGGAGCGGCGGTGCGTCATGATCGAGGGGCTCCGTCCATCGCCGCGCGCAAGCTCTTCATATCCTCCCAAACAGCGCGCTTTAAGTCCGGCTGGCGCAGCAGCGCCGCCGGGTGGTACGTCGGAAGAAGGCGCGCGGGGGCGGGCAATCCTTCAAGCGAGAGCTCTCGCCAGCGCCCGCGCAGCTGGGAGATCGGCGTCTCCTCGCGAAGAAGGGCCTTGCTCGCCACGGCCCCCAGGGTCACGATGAACTGGGGCGCGATGAGACGGATCTGGGACTCGATAAAGCCGCGACAGGCCTCCATTTCCTCGGGAGTCGGGGCGCGGTCGTTGCCTCGCGAATCCGGGGAGGACGGGTTCTTCATCGGGTGGCATTTGACCATGTTGGCGATGTAGGCCGACTCTCGCGAAAGGCCGATCGAGGCCATGATGCGGTCAAGAAGCTGTCCCGCGCGCCCCACGAATGGACGGCCAAGCCGGTCCTCGTCAAAGCCGGGGCCCTCCCCGATAAACATCACGCGAGCGTTGAGATCGCCCTCGCCGGGCACGGCATTGCGGCGCGCGTCGCCCAGCGGACAGCCCCGGCAGGCCCGGACGGCCTCGACGAGCGCCCGGTGGGCGGCTTCCCGCGTTGGCGCGGCGGGCCGCGCCGCCGCAGACGGCTTCGAGGCCGGCGCCGCGGCGGGAATCAAGTCATCCTCGTGGGCGTGACGCAGATGGGCTCGCAGTTCGCGGGAGAGCCGCGCCGCTTCCGTGGAGGAGTCGGCCTCCCTGCCGCGTGGCGGGCGCCCGATCCCTCGCGTCAACGGGATTTGCCTTCCTTGGCGGGCTCTTCGACCTGGGTCAGGGGCGCCGGGGCCTCCCCGGCGGATTTGAGCTTCTCCCAATCCACCTCCCCGCTCAGGACGTCCCGGAGGCCTCGCTGAAGGATTTCGTTGGGGGTCAGATGGCGGTTTTCCTCTTGTCGCCTCAGGACTCGGGCCCATGCCGCCGCCAGATGGACCACCTTATAGCGGGCGCCCTTGTAGTCGAGGACCAGCTCCTGCAGGTTGGCGGACGGCGCCTCCGCTTTGGCCTTGCCCCCCTCCGGCTTGACGGCGCCAATCCCTTTGCGCAAAAGCGTCGCAAGGGAGACCCATCCTTCCTGGGGCGCGTGGATCATCGACGCCGCGGCCGAAGACAATATCGGCGGGATCATCGCGGCGGGCTCTTCCTGGGGCTTCGCTTTTTCTTCGGCGGCGGATTCTTCGGCGGTCGTCTTCGTTTTCTTGCTCATCGCTTCCTCCCGGTCACGCGTTCTCGCAGCGGCGTCTCGGCCTCGCCTGCATCCAGCAAAAGCTTGAAGGGGGGACGGCGCTTGATCTTGAGAGCCTCCGCCGTGATGATCGCGTCGATGGAGGACACGGCCCCCTCCAACTCGTCATTGACGACCAGATAATCGTAATGAACGGCCTCGGCCATCTCCTGGCGCGCCCGAGACAAGCGCCTCTCGATGGAGGCTTCCTCGTCGCGGCGCGCGACGAGCCTTTCTCGCAGAACACGCAGCGAGGGAGGCGCCACGAAAACGAGCGCCGCTTGCGGCAGTTTCCGCCGAAGGGCCAACGCCCCCTGGACGTCGATCGCAAGGAGGGGGTTTTTCCCCTTCTCCATCGACTCCTGGATGAAGCGGCGCGGCGTGCCGTAATACTCGTCGTGAACGACGGCCCACTCCAGGAACTCCCCCTTGTGAACCGCGTGCTTGAATTCCTCGCGCGTCAGGAAGCGATACTGGCGGCCGTTCTTCTCTCCAGGCCGAGGGCGGCGCGTGGTGCAGGAAATCGAGTAGGCGAGATCGCGTCGGCGCTCGATGAGCTTTCGGCAGATGGTGGACTTGCCGGCTCCGGAAGGAGCAGAGATGACGATCGGGAAACCCTGCATTCAGTTGAATGATAAAGTATCATAAACGCGAAAATGAACTCAAATCCCGATCCCCGCGCGCCTCGCGTCGAGATTCTTTGCGTGGGCACCGAGCTCTTGGGAGGACGCGCGGACGGTCACGCTCCGTATCTTGCCAAGAGGCTTCGCGCGGCCGGGTTCCTCGTTGGCCGCGCCTCCCAACTCCCTGACGATGCCGGGGAAATCGCCGGCGCCCTGCGCGAGGCCTTGCGCCGTTCGGAGGGCGTGATCCTCTGCGGGGGCCTGGGCCCCACCTTCGACGACGTCACGCGGGAAGGAGCGGCGAAAGCCCTCAAACGCAGGCTCCTCTTCGATCCCGGGCTCTTTCGCGAGATCGCGCGCAAGCTCGGCCGGCACGGCTTCGCGATCCCGGAGTCAAACCGGCGCCAAGCCTTTCTCCTGGAAGGCGCAAGCGCGCTCGCCAACCGCTACGGCTCCGCGCCCGCGCAGAGGGTCGTCCTGGGAGGGTCCCGGCGGCCCAAGCTCGTCTACCTCCTGCCGGGGCCGCCTCGGGAATTGGCTCCCATCTTCGAGCGCCAGGTCCTTCCCGACCTCAAACGGCGCCTGGCCCGGGGCCTCTCCGTCGAAAGCTTCGCGCTCCACCTCATCGGGCTCGCGGAGTCGAAAGCCGAGGAGCTGCTGCGGCCGGTCATCGAGTTGAAGCGCCCTTGGCTTGACTTCACGATCCTCGCTTCGGACGGCGAGATCGAATTCCACGCCGTCATGGCGGGGCCAAGCCGCTCCCAAAACCGGGAGCTCAAGACCCGGCTTCTCAGGCAAGCCCGCGTGCTCGCCGGCCGGCATCTCTTCGGGATGGGGGAGGACAGCCTCGAAAAAGCCGTGGGGCGCGCGCTGCGGCGCCGCGGCCTTACCCTCGCCCTCGCCGAGTCCTGCACGGCGGGCATCCTCTCCGCCCGGCTCACCCAGGTGCCCGGCAGCTCCCGATATTTCCTCGGCGGCTACCTCGCGTATTCCAACGGCCTCAAGCGCCGCCTCTTGGGCGTCAAGGCGGAAACCCTTCGCCGTTGGGGCGCGGTGAGCGCCGAATGCGCGGGGGAAATGGCGCGGCTCGCGCGCAGGCGCTGCCGAAGCTCGGTGGGGCTCTCGATTACGGGGATCGCGGGCCCGGCAGGTGGAACGCGGGACAAGCCGGTCGGGACCGTGTTCTTCGGCCTCTCGGGGCCATGGAGCGCCAAGACGGAGGCGTTCGAGCGCCATTTCGCAGGCGACAGGGAAACCATCCGCCGCCGCGCCGCGTCCTTCGCTCTGCAGCAGCTGCTGCGAGCGATTGCATGACACGTCGCGTCATCGCCGGCGGCAAGCGCCTTCTGGCTCTTCGGAAGCCGGGATCTGGAGGACCGGCATCGCTGGGTGGCCCGCATCCCTCCTCCGCGCTCCCATGGACGCGAGTTCGCTTTCGTGCCGTTCTCTTGAGAAAGGGGCCGCCCTTCAATTCGGGACCTGCTGGGGCTACGCGACGCAAGAGCGCTACGATTTAGTGCTGCGAAGGCTGCGCGGCTCCGGCTTTCCTTTTCAAGCTGACCAGCCGCTTCCAAGCCGTTCCCGGGCTCCTTTGCCGCGGCGTAGCATTTTCTAATCCAGAAATGAGCCTGAAGTAGTCGCAGGCCGCAGTCTTTCTTTTTGTCGACTTTTTCTTTCTGTTGACGGCTGTGGACAAAGTGGGCGAGCGCGCGTGGAAGTTCTTGGTGGCAGGCCGACGGCTCTAAACAACTTGTCCTTGGCTTCCTGCATCCGCCTGGCACACTCATTGTCGGAATGTCGCGCCGCGATCTCATCGAGCACCTTGAAGCTGACGCCGGGGCATAAATGGCTCGCGGCCTCCGGAAGCGATTTGAGGCGCTCATAAGGCGTTTGGTAGGTCTCGTATTTCCTGCTCCGTCGCCCCTTCTCGTCGACCGTAACCGTGGCGAAGCCGCAGGGGCGATGGAAGTTGAGATACACGTTAAAATGCTCCTGGTAGAAGCCGTTGATGCGCGGGGCGTGGCGCTGCTCGATGTGCCAGTAGCCCATGTGCTTGCGGATGATGCTGCCGTTCTTGCTCTCGACCAGGGCGTTGTCGTTGGTTCGGCCCGATCGCGACTTGGTTTGTTCGATCAAGAGCTTGTTTAAGAGCTCTGCCACGACCCCGTTGATGTATTCGCCGCCGTTGTCGGAGTGAAATCCTCGGAGCGCGAAGGGGAATGCGGCCAGCGCCAGTTCCAGAGCCGGCAGCAGGTGGGGCTCGGAAATTGTCTCGACGCAGACCACGACTTCCCATTGCGTCACTTCGTCGACGAGGTTGACGTGGTAGACACCCTTCACGCCGTCCAGGTCCCCTTGATGGACGGTGTCGACGCGAATAAAGCCGGGCTGGCCTTGCGGATCGGGACGGCGTCGGATCCCGATGGATACGCGGACGGGCTTTGTTCGCGCGAAGGTCTGGGAGCGGAGTCGGTAAGTGCGGGTGCGGCGAAGGTTGTAGATGTGGGGCGCGGAAATGTCCTTGAGGCGCTCGAAGCGTTTGTTCCCGTAAACGAAGTGCTGCCGCTGGAGAATCCTCTTGGTCGCGGGTCCGGAAAGCCGTCCGTGAGCGTTGTCGGTTTGGGCCAGGAGTTCCCGGTCGAAGATGGTGTATTTCGATGGGAAGCGATGGCGCCGCGCCCCGACGTGGCGCAGAGAGCCATCCCGAAGCCACCGCGATATGAGGCGCGTGATGGCCGCGCGTGAATAGCCGCTCAGACGGGCCGTATAGGCCCGGACCAGTCCCTTGCCCTTCTTGCCTAGAGAAAAATAATCGAACCGCTTGAGAGCTCCTTCGATCCAGGCGTATCGTTGGGGCCGCGAAAGCCCTTTGAGCTTGAGTTCGCTGGGAGTTTTCAGGAGTCCCTGGATTTGCTCCAGGGTTGTGATGCGCGAATCGTCCATGGTCACGGTCATGCCTCGAAGTTACCACGGCCCTGTCGCGCCTTAATGACGGCATTTCAGGCTCATTTGTGTTAGAAACCGCCCCAGCTTCAGGCTCATCTTGTGTTAGACAAGACTCATCCGGGCTCATGCGTGTAGAAATACGGTAGAATCCCCTACACGCATGAACACGCATCGTCGGATTTGGCCGCATTTTGGCCGCATGCGTGTAACTTTCAGGGCCTACGCTCAAAAAAAGTGTTGAATTTCCTACACGGGCAGGTGGCGGAACTGGCAGACGCAAGGGACTTAAAATCCCTCGGCCGCAAGGCCGTGCGGGTTCGATTCCCGCCCTGCCCAGTTCGGCTGATGCTGCCATCTTAAAAATGAAAATCGCCCAGCCGGGACAAAAACCCGTCATGCTCGCCTTCACCGCGGCGATCGCGATCCTTGTCGTCTTCCTGACCTTGGTTTCCATCGGCGGCGCCGCCGATGGGGCGACGGGGCTTGCGGGATTCTTCGTTTTTCTCGCCTTCGCGGCCGCGGGGCTCCTGCTCTACTTTTACCGCGATCCAGACCGGCCGCTGCCGGAAGACCCATACAAAATCTACGCTCCAGGGGACGGCCGGGTGCTGAGCGTCGAGCAGGAGCGGGAGGGCGGCGGGAAGACCGTGCGCATCTTCCTCTCCGTCTTCGACGTCCACGTCCAGCGCCTGCCCTGCTCGGGGCGCGTCAAGACGATCGATTACCACAAGGGCGCCTTCAAGGCCGCGATGGCCGCCGCCGCGAGGGAAAACGAGCGGCTCGCCATGACGCTCGTCCCCGAGGGCCGCTCCGAGCCCGTCGTCGTCGAGCAGATCGCGGGTCTCTTGGCCCGGCGCATCGAATGCTGGATGAGGGAGGGCTCGAGCGGCCAGGCGGGCGAGCGCTACGGCATCATCCATTTCGGCTCCCAGGTGGCGGTGCATCTTCCCGTCTCCGCTTCGCCGCTCGTAATCCCGGGACTACGGGTCTCGGCCGGGGTGACCCCCATCGCCCAATGGCGTTGAAGGCCGGCGGGGAATGATCGATTTCGGTCGGGCCGGTCGGGCGCTCGCTCCCTCCCTTTTCACCTTGGGCAACATGGCCTGCGGCTTCTACGCCCTGGTCGCGGTCGGCCGCGACGAGTTCGGTCCCGCGGCGATCGCGATCCTGCTCGGGATGGTCTTTGACTCCTTGGACGGCCGCGTGGCGCGCCTTGTGCGGGCGGAGTCCACCTTCGGCATCGAGTTCGACTCGCTCTCCGACTTCCTCACCTTCGGCGTGGCGCCCGCGTGGATGATGTTCTCCTTCATCCTCAAGGACTACGGGTCATGGGGCTATCTCTTGGCCTTCCTCTATGCTCTCTGCGGAGGCCTGCGCTTGGCGCGCTTCAACGCCGTCGCCCACGGCGCGGGATCGAGCAAGACCCACTTCACGGGACTGCCCATCCCCGCCGCCGCCGGGGTGCTGGCCTCCTTCGTCTGGCTCTACCAAATTATCGAGGAAGGCCGCCCCGCTAGGACTTGGAAATTCCTGATGGCCGAGGTCCCGTCGCTTTACGGGCTCATCCCGTTCGCCGTGCTGGGCTTGGCGCTCCTCATGATCTCGACGATCCCTTATCCGGCCTTCAAGGACCCGGGCAAGCTCCGGCCCAGGTCGCCGTTGCTGATCCTCTTTTACGCGCTTCTCGTCGCGACCTTGTTTCTCTACCCGCAAAACGCCGTCTTCGCCCTATTCGCGGCCTACGCCCTGGCGGGGCCCCTGGGCTATCTAATAAGGAAGATGCGCTGGATTTTCAGCCCCAGGGCTGCGTGACTTAGGCCTTTCGCGGGAAGAGCGGCTCGCCTTTCGACACGCGGCCTGGCGATTGCGGCAGGGCGTCCTGGGGCCGGCGCTGGTCGCCAAGCTTGGCCAGCATCGGCATCCTGGGCGAGCCGATCCGACTCCGAAGCTTGGCAGCCGCCGCCGGCATGAAAGGCTCTATCCACGAGCCGATCACTCTGAGCCCCCAAAGGATGTCGGCCACGATCTCACCGGCCTTTTCGCGGTCCGTCTTGGCGACCTCCCAGGGTGCGCGCTCATTGACGAGGCGGTTCAGCCTGCCGATCTCGGACCAGATCGTCGCCAGGGCCGAGGAAAAATCCAGCCCCTCAATCGCGTTGGAGATCGCGGAGGATAATTGCGCCATCTTTTCGCGCTCGATGAAGTCGCGCTCTCCCAAGCTCTCCGGGATCGCCCCGTCTAGGTAGCGGATCGCCATGTCCGAAGCGCGATTTAAAAGGTTTCCAAGGTCGTTGGCCAGATCGGCGTTGTAGCGGCGCTTCAAGGAAGCGATCGAGAAGTCGCCGTCCTGGCCGAAAGGCATCTCGCGAAAAAGAAAAAATCGGAAGGCGTCCACGCCGAAATCCTTCGTAACCGCCAGGGGATCGACGAAGTTTCCCTTCGACTTCGACATTTTCTCCCCCTCGACCGTCCACCAGCCGTGCGCGAAGACCTTGCCTGGAAGCTTGCGGCCCAGAGCCATGAGCATCGCGGGCCAGACGACGGAGTGGAAGCGGTAGATTTCCTTGCCCACGATGTGGACGTCCGCGGGCCAGAGCGAGGCGTCTTTCGAGTCCGCGGCTGCCAGGTAATTGAGCAGCGCGTCGAACCAGACGTAGACCGTATGGGACTCGTCCCCGGGCACGGGGACGCCCCACTTGACCTTGGCGCGCGAGACCGAGATGTCCTGGAGACCGGCCTTGACGAAGTTCTTCATCTCCGAGGCGCGCGAGGAGGGCGAGAGGAACTCCGGATGGGCGTCGTAATGGGAGAGCAGGCGATCGCCGTAACGGGAGAGCTTGAAGAAGTAGCTCTCTTCCTCGACGCGCTCCAAGGGCCTCTTGCAGTCGGGGTTGGGACAGAGCTTGGCGCCGCCGGGGCCGGGCAGGGTCTCCTTCTCCGTCCAGAAGGTTTCGTCCGAGACGCAATAGAAGCCTCTGTAGCGGCCCTTATAGATGTCTCCCGACTTGAGCAGCGCGGCGAAGGCGCTCCTCACCGTCTCCTCATGGCGCGGCTCGGTCGTGCGGATGAAGTCGTCGGGCTGGATATCGAGAGCCTTCCACAGATCGCGGAACTGGGACGCTATCCCGTCCGCATATTCCTTGGGGGAGAGCTTAGCCTCCGCCGCGGCTTTCTCGATCTTGAGCCCGTGCTCGTCGGTGCCCGTCAGGAAGTGGACCTGGCGTCCCTGGAGCCTAAGCGTCCGCGCCAGGATGTCCGCCGCGATCGTCGTGTAGGCGTGCCCGATATGCGGCGCCGCGTTGATATAGTAGATCGGCGTCGTGATATAGAACGGTTTCATCAGCGATTCTCGGGAAAACCGGTGACACCATACGCATTTCCGCTATGACGAATCTGAAATAGGTATGGTGTCACCGGTTTTTTTAGAGACCCTCGACGGCGATCTGGGCCAGGACGGTCGCCGTGCGGGGGTCGGCGTTGGAGCCGACGGCCCGCAGCAGGCTCCGAAGCTCCCTCAGGGCGGGTTCCGCCTTCGCGAAAGGAACCGCCCCCTCAAGATGGGAAAGTCTTAACCGTTCGATCTCCAACGCGATGATTCTTTCCGCTTTCTTGCGGGCGAGAGCCAGTTCCCGCGGCAGCGATTCGGCGATCTCGAAAGGGGCGGCCGGGCCGCTTTTGTCCAGAGACTCCTCCTCGGCGATCTCCTCCCATATCTCGGCCGCCCGGCCCGCCGAGCCTCCGGAGAGCCGCGCGATCTCCCGCGCCGTCTGGGCCGGAACTCCCCTCGCAACGAGAATCGCCTCGACGACGTCGCCGCGAAGGGCGCCGAAAGGGACGCGGGCGCAGCGGGAGACGATGGTCTTCGGCAACGACTCGGGGGAGGAGGCGAGGAGGATCCAGAGGGTGCGGGGCATCGGCTCCTCCAAAATCTTGAGCAGGGCGTTCGCCGAGGCGGGCTCGAGGGCCTGGGCGTCCTCCAGGATCGCGATCTTCCATCCTCCCCAGAGAGACGTCGTCTCCATGTCGCGTCGCAGATGCCGGATGGTGCCGACCTTGAGCGTCCTCTGCGTCTCGGGCTCCTCCTCCAAGAGCGCCGCCTGATAGGCGGCCCCGACGAGCTTGAGGTCGGGATGGGCGCCGCGGCCGGCGGCTTCGCAGTTGCGGCATCTTTCGCAGGGAGCCTCGGCCTTCCCGGAATTCTCGCAGAGAAGGACGGTCGCCCACCGCGCGGCCATGGTCCGCTTCCCGACGCCCGCCGGCCCGTGGAAGAGGAGCGCTGATGGAATCCTGCCCGCGCGGCGGAAGCCCGCGAGAATCTTGAGGGCCCGCTCCTGTCCTTTCATGGCCGCCGCTTCAGGAGCGGCTCGATCCGGCTCATGATCTCGTCCGCGATCTCGGCGGAGCTTTTCCTGCCGTCGATCAAAAAGGCCTCCCGATGGCGGCGCACATAGTCGCGGAAACCCCGGCGCGCCCGCCGCCTAAACCGCGCGCCCGCCCTCTCGAGACGATCCTCCCGCGAGGGCGTGCCGCGCCTTTGATACTCGGATTCCGGGAGGTCGATCACGGCCGTGAGGTTAGGCCGCAAACCCCTCGTCGCCTCGCCGTCGATCAGGTCGATCAACCGGCGGGCGATTCCCCGCGCGGCCCCCTGGTAGGCGTAAGTCGCGGGGCTGAAGCGCTCGCAGAGGACCACCCGGTATCGCGACAAGGCGGGCAAAACGAGGTCGCGCGCGTGCTGAGTCCGTGCCGCCTCGTAAAGGAGGAGCTCCGCGAAGGGGGAGATCGCCATCGTCTTGTCGAGAAGGACACGGCGCAGCGCCTCCGCCAGGCGCACGCCGCCTGGCTCGCGCGTATGGAGGCAGGAGACTCCACGCCGCCGCAAATGCCCGCAAAGCAGCCGCGCCAGCGTCGATTTTCCGGACCGGTCGGGGCCGTCGAGCACGACAAAAAGGCCCCGCCGACGAGTCTTCAAACTTTCAGTTCATCTCGGGGATGCCGAGTTGCTTGCAGATCTTGCGCGCGGCGTAGTCCTCGAGCTCGGGATGACGCGTCACCGCGGCCTCGGCTCCGGTGGCCTCGTTTCGATAGACGGAATACTTGCCGCCTTCCCGCAGGAGGACGCAGCCGTTCTCGGTCAAATGCTTGATGAGCTCCCTACGTTTCATGACGCTCCTTTGCCTTGGGCGCCGCGGCGGCGTTCCACGGCCTGAAAGACACGCTCGATCTTGGCCTTGAGCGCGTCGAGTTCGATGGGCTTGACGAGATAGTCGGCCGCGCCGAAAAGAAGCGCGTCGTTCAACGTGGCGGCGTCCGCGAGGCCGCTGACCACGATGACCGGGATGTCGAAGCTCCGGCGGATGTCGCGCGTCAGAGAAATGCCGTCCTCGCCCGGCATCATGATGTCCATGAGGATGAGGTCCGGCTTCTGGTTCTTGAGCCATTCCTTGGCCTTCTGGGCGGAGTTCGCGCAGGCGACGTCGTAGCCCAAAGCCGGCAGGCCCTGGGAGTAAAACTCGCAGATCGACGCGTCGTCGTCGACGGCCAGAATCTTTTTCTTCGCCATGTTATCCCCTCCTCGCCCATTTGTCCCAACTGCAAAGGCGGTCCCCCCGCGCAAAGGCCGCGTAGGCCAAGGGGAAAAGCGCCACGTCCAAGGCCAGCGCGCGCCCCAGGCTCGGATGAAAAAGGCCGCCGAAGCATCCGCAATTGGGAAGCGCGATATGCCGAAGCTTCACCGACACGAGCGCGGCCAAGAACGAGGCGATCATGCCGCCGGCCGCCGCGGCGGAGGCCTTCGTGAAATCGCCGAGGATCAGGCAAAAGCCGGCCAAGAGCTCGGCCCAGGGAAGCACCGCCGCGATCGCGAGGCTTGCCGCGGGCGGAAGTATCTGGTAGGCGTCGATCACGAAGGCAAACTCCTGATACGGCGCGGCGGCTTTCATCGCCCCGGCCGCCACGAGAGCGCTCCCGACCGCCAGACGGCCCAGAAGGCCCAACACGTCTCCGAGCGATCCGTTCACGACCCGGCTCCCTTCTTGAGGATCGCGTCCATCCAATGGATCCCGAGCGACGCGAACTGATTGCCGCCGACGAAGCGCCGGCCGTTGATGAAGAAGGTGGGCGTTCCCGATATCCACCGGTTTTTCGCCTGCTGCATGTCCGCGCGCACGGCATCGGCGGCCTCGGTGCCGGAGAGGCAGGCGTCGAAGGCCTTGCGCTTGATGCCGAGCGCGGCGGCGTAGGAACGGAAGAAAACCTTGGGATCTTTCGAGGACGCCCACTCGTCCTGCCTGTCGTAGAGCCTATCGTGATAAGGCCAGAACTTGCCCAGCCGCCCCGCGCACTCCGCCGCCACCGCGGCGTCGAAGGCCCGGGGGTGCAGGCCCGTCAGCGGGTCGTCGCGGAAGACAAGCTTCACCTTCGGACCATAGAGCCTCAGGACTCCGCGCAGCGGCGCTTCGGCCGCGCGGCAGGCGGGACATTGGAAATCGGAGTATTCGACGATCTCGATCGGGGCCGTCGCCGCTCCCTTCTCGCGGTAGGGGGGAACGGGAACCGACATCTCGACGCGGCCCGCGAAGCCCCTGGCCCCGTAGGCGGAGGCCATGGCCGCCGCGACCGCGATCAGGAGTCCGCCGAGCCTGCGCTTAAGCGTCGTTGTCATCATTGCCCGCCGGCAGGCCGGGGGCGGCAAACGGCCTTAACGGGACGCGTTCTTGGCGTTGACCAGGACGCGGGCGTCGACGACGCCGTTGCCCTGTTCGTTCTTGTCGTCTCCCGCAATGGGCGTCGCGGCCGACTTCAGGGCCGCGAGCACCGCCTTGTAGCCCGAGACGCCCCGCGCGGCGATCGCGAGAGCGGCCAAGCCCGACATATGCGGGGTCGCCATTGAGGTTCCGGACAGCTTGCGATAGCCGCCGCCCATGTAGGTCGACAGAACGTCGACGCCGGGAGCGATGAAGGCGACCTGGGGGCCGCGGCTCGAGAACTCAGCCACGTGATCCGAGCTGTCCATCGCCGCGATCGCGATCGCGCCGGGGTAGCCGGCGGGGTATCCCACCGTGCCCGCGCCGGGACCGGAATTGCCGGCCGCCGCGATGAGGGCGACTCCCCCCTTCGCCATGGCGGCGACGGTTTCCTTGAGGGAATCGTTGCCCTGGTCGGCGCCCAAGGACATGCTGGCGACCTGCATATGGTGCTGCACGCACCACTGCATGCCGGCGATCACGGCGTCGAAGGCCCCGGAGCCCGAGGCATCGAGGACTTTCACGCCGTAAAGAGAGACTTTCGGGGCGACGCCCACCACGCCGATCTTGTTGTCGACGGCCGCGATCGTTCCGGAGACGTGCGTGCCGTGCCCGTTGTCGTCCTTGAAATTGCCGCTATTGTCGATGGCGTTCCATCCGCCGGCGACGTTGTCTTTCAAATCCGGATGAGAGGCGTCGATGCCCGTGTCGACGACGCAGACCTTCACGCCCTGACCGGAGGCCTTCGCCCACGACTCGGGGGCATGGACGCGGCTCACCCCCCACGGGGTCTGCTGGCCTTCCCCCTTCTGCCGGAACGCCGCCACGGCGGGAGCCGCCGCGGTCGCCACCTCGTGAACGCCGGGAAGCGAGAACTCCCCCATCCCGCGGTCGACCGAAACGAGCCAATTGACCACCGGATCGGGATCGACGCGAAGCACCTCGGAGCGCTTCGCGAGGCTGGCCGTCGTGTCCAGAATTTGGGACGAATCTCCTTGAATGACGACCGCGTTGATAAGAGGAAGCTCCCGCACGACCCGGCCGCCCTGGCCCTGGACGATCGAAAGCCTGGCTCCACGCTCGGTCCCCGTCTTAAAGACCACGATGTGGCGGGAAACCCCGGGAGGAAGGCCGGCCGACGAAGAGGCGCTCGCCGGAGCCGCCGGCAGCCACACGGCAAGGACGAGAATCAGCATGGAAAAAACGGCGGATTTAAGACCCTGAATCATAAAAAAACCTCCCTGGTCCGGCATTCGTCGCATCCTACCAAAATCAGCAACGGAAAGTAAAAGAAGAGTCTGAAGTCTAGGGAACGCGCGGATTGATCCGATCGGTCCCGAAATAAGGGATGAGCGGCTCCGGGATTCTCACGCCGCCGTCCGCTTGCTGGAAGTTCTCGAGAATGGCGGCGAACAGGCGCCCGACGGCGACCCCGCTGCCGTTTAAGGTATGGATCCACTCCAGGGGCTGCTTAGGAGCTCTCCGAAAACGAGCGTTCATCCTCCGGGCCTGAAAATCGCCGCAGTCGGAGCAGGAGGAAATCTCCCGGAACTTCCCTTCCCCGGGCATCCAGACCTCGAGATCGTAGGTTTTGCGGGAGGCGAAGCCCAGGTCCCCGGCGCAAAGCTCGATGACCCGGTAGCGAAGCCCCAGGTTCTTAAGAACTCCCTCCGCGTCCAAGGTCAGAGACTCCAAGGCGGCGAGAGAATCCTCCGGCTTCGTCACCCAGACGAGCTCCACCTTGTCGAACTGGTGGTTGCGGATGAGGCCCCGCACGTCCTTGCCGTAGGAACCCGCCTCCTGGCGAAAGCAAGGGGTGTAGGCGCACCACTTGCGGGGCAGGTCCTTTGCCTCCAGGACGCTTTCGCGCGCGAGATTCGTCAGCGGCACCTCGGCCGTCGGGATGAGGTAGAGCGCGCCTCCTTCCTGCTCCTCGGTCGACCCCGTCTTGTAGAGCTGCTCCTCGAACTTGGGGAGCTGCCCGGTCCCCTCCAAGATCTCCGGGCGAACGAGCGCCGGAGGCCATATCTCCTCGTAGCCCGCGGCGATGTGGCGTTCGAGCTGATAGCGGATGATCGCACGGACGAGCTTGGCCCCGGCGCCCCGCCAGAGACAGAAACGGGAGCCGGCGAGCTTCGCCGCCGCGGCGAAATCGAGAATTCCCAACCGCTCCCCGATCTCCTGGTGGTCGCGAGGCTTCACGCCGGCCGGCGCGGAAACCCCGGGGAACTCCCTGACGACCTTGTTGTCCTCGGGAGTGAGGCCCGGCGGCGCCGACTCGTGAGGCGGGTTGGGCAGGCCGAGCGCCGATTCCCGAAGCGCGCGCTCCAGAACGCCCAGCTCCTCCTCTTTGCTCGCCAGGGCCGCCTTGTCGAAGCCCGCGGTCTCCACGACGTCCTTCGGACCGGAGGCTCCCCCCTTGAACTTGATCTCAGCCATCCTCTTGGAGTAGGCGTTGCGCGCCGCGCGAAGCTCCTCGACTTCCGCGCGCAGGGACTTCTCGCGGGAGGCGATCTCCAGCAGGCCCTCAAAGGGCTCCACATAACGCCCGCCGCGCGATTTGTACGCCGCGCGAAGGGCGTCGGGATTTTTCCTCGCGAGGGCCAGGTCGATCATTTGGAATACCTCAAATTCAGGTCCGCGGCGACGGACTGCAGCTTATCGGCGAGGTCGGCGCGCGGCTTGAGGACCGCTCGAAGATGGATAGAGACCGGGGCGGGCATGTCCGGGCCCGCGCTGTCTCTGAGATTGGAGCCCACGTTGGGGACCGCCAAGGAAAGCCGGCTGGTTTCGCCCGTCTTGATGCTCGGGATATGCCGCTCGTCCAAGTAGAAGGGGACATCCTCGAATCCTCCCCCCGGCAAAGCGTATCTCAAGGAGACGACGTAGCGAAGCACGAGCCCGAGGACGGCGGGCGAGCCCCCGTTGACGAGAGTCGCCACGGCCCGGATGCGGCCGGGAAGCTTGGAGCCGGCGACGTCGGCCGACCGGACCTCCGTCCAGGCGGCGCCGCGGCCCGCGGTTCGCGGAAGGAGCCTCCAGGAGACCGCTTCGAGCCTCACGCCCCGAGGGTCCGGCGCAGGCGCGGCCAGAGCGGGCCCGCGGGCCGCGAGCGCGGCAAGGCACAGCGCCACCGCCGTTTTCAGCGCTTCTCCCCGTTTTGAGACGGCGCGGCGCCGTCGATCGGAGGCTCGGAGGCGACGGCGGCCACCCGAGACACCTTGTCCCCCTCCTCCAGACGCACGAGGCGCACGCCCTGGGTGTTTCGGGAAATGGTCTTGATGTCGCGGCAGCGAAGCCGGATCATCTTCCCTTGGGTCGTCATCACCATGAGGTCGTCCTCCGACTGGACGAGCTTGACCGCGATCACGGGGCCGTTGCGGTCGCCCGTCTTGATCGTGATCACTCCCGATCCGCCGCGGTGGCGGATCGGGTATTCGGAGAGCTCGGTCCTCTTGCCGAAACCGCGCTCGCAGACGGTGAGAATGGTCTTCTTGCAGCCGGCCGGGAAGGTCTCAAGAGCGACCACCTGGTCCCCGGACTCAAGGCGCATGCCGCGCACCCCGGCGGCGTTGCGTCCCATGGAGCGCACGTCCTTTTCCGAGAAGCGGATGGCCATGCCTTCCCGCGAGGCGACGAGAATCTCGTCCGCGCCCGATGTGTGCTGGACGTCGACGAGGACGTCCCCCTCGGCAAGGCTGATCGCGATGATGCCGGAGCGGCGGATGTTGGCGAAGTCCGCCAGGGGGGTCTTTTTGACCGTGCCGTTGCGCGTCGCGAGGACGAGGAAGGTCGATTTCCCCTTGGCCTCTTCAAAGGAGCGGATCGGGATGGTCGAGGTGATCTTCTCCTCTCCGGAGATCGCGAGCAGGTTCACGACGGCCTTCCCGCGGGAAATGCGGTTCCCTTCCGGCACCTCGTAGGCTTTGAGCGCGAAGACCCGGCCGCGATTCGTGAAGAAGAGAAGCGTCGCATGCGTGTCGGTCACGAAGAAGTGCTCGATAAAGTCCTCTTCCTTGACGTCCGCCGCAGTGATTCCCTTGCCCCCCCGCCCCTGCGCCTCGTAGGTCGAGAGAGGGATCCGCTTGATGTAGCCGCCGTTGGAGAGGGAGATGACGGCCTCCTCCTTGGCGATGAGGTCCTCGAGGGAGAGCTCGCTCGACTCGGCGGTGATCTGGCTCTTGCGCTTGTCGCCGAATTTTTCCGCGACCTCCCCGTACTCCTTGATGACGAGCCCCATGAGTTTCTTGGGATCGCCCAGGATTTCCTTGAGCTCCTTGATGCGCTTCATGAGCTCCGCGTGCTCCTTGGCGATATCGTCGGCGGAGAGCCGGGTGAGCTGATGCAAGCGCATGTCGAGGATCGCCTGGGCCTGGGCCTGCGTGAGCTCGAACTCGGCGACGAGCTTGATCTTGGCTTCGGCGGGGTCCTTGGCGCCGCGGATGATCTTGATGACGCGATCCAAGTTCTTGAGCGCGATGAGGAAGCCCTCGAGGATCGAAGCCCGCTCGGAGGCCTTGCGCAGCTCGTGGCGCGTGCGCCTCTCGACGACGACCCGGCGATGCTCGACCGTATGGACGAGGATGTCCCGCAGGCTCAGGACCCTCGGGCGGCCGTCCACGAGTGCGAGAAGAATCACGCCGAAGGTGGTCTCGAGCTGGGTGTGTTTGTAGAGCTGGTTCATGACCACGTGGGCGTTCGCGTCGCGCTTGACCTCGATGACGACACGCATGCCGGAGCGGTCGGACTCGTCGCGGATGTCGGAGATGTCGGGGATCTTTTTTTCCCGGACGAGCTCGGCGATGCTCTCGAGGAGGGTCGCCTTGTTGACCTGATAGGGAAGCTCCGTCACGATAATCGCCTCACGGTTGCCCTTCATTTCCTCGATTTCGACCTTCGCCTGGACGCGCACGGAGCCGCGGCCGGTCTCAAAATAGTCGCGAATCCCGCTTTTCCCTCGGATGATGCCTCCGGTCGGGAAATCGGGTCCCTTCACGATCTTGAGAAGCTCCGCGGTCGTGATCTCGGGGTTCTTGGCGACGGCGACGGCGGCCTCGCAGATCTCCGCCAGATTGTGGGGAGGGATGTTGGTCGCCATGCCGACGGCGATCCCGGAGGAGCCGTTGACGAGAAGATTGGGAGCCTTCGCGGGAAGGACGAGAGGCTCGACCGTGGTATTGTCGAAGTTGGGGATGAAATCGACGGTCTCCTTCTCGATGTCCGTTAGGACTTCCTCCGCGAACTGGGCCAGGCGGCACTCCGTGTAACGGTAGGCGGCCGGGGGGTCGCCGTCGATCGAGCCGAAGTTTCCCTGCCCATCGACCAGGGGATGGAGCAGCGAAAATTCCTGCACCATGCGCACGAGCGCGTCATAGACCGCCATGTCGCCGTGGGGATGGTATTTCTTGAGAACCTCGCCGACGACTCCGGCGCATTTCGTGTATTTCTTGTTGGAGGCAAGGCCCTCCTGATGCATCGCGTATAGGATGCGGCGATGGACGGGTTTCAAGCCGTCCCGCACGTCGGGAAGGGCGCGACCGACGATGACCGACATCGCGTAGTCGATATAGGACGACTTCATCTCCGCGCCGACGTCGCGCGGGATGATGCTTTCCGGCGGCTCTTGCGGCAGGCCCATCTGCGGTTCAGCCATGATCTTTTCCCTCGAATGTCCTGATTAAATGTCGAGATTGCGGACTTCCCGCGCGTGCCGTTCGATGAAGGCCCGCCGCGGCTCGACTCGGTCGCCCATGAGGGTCGTAAAGGCCGCTTCCGCGTCCGCAGGATCGTCCAAACGGACCTTGAGAAGTTTGCGGCGGGCGGGGTCCATCGTCGTCTCCCAGAGCTGCTCCGCATTCATTTCGCCTAAACCCTTGTAGCGCTGGATCGAGGCACCGGCTCGTCCCGAGTGGCGGGCCATCTCCAGGAGTTCCTTCAAGCTGTATCCCTCCGTCTGCGTCTTTTCCGTCCTTGCGACGAAGAGGGGCTTCGACTTCTCGTCTCTCGTCACGTCGAACCATTTGAGATCGAGACCCATGTCCTTGAGGCGATCCGCGAGCTTCTCAAGTTTGGGCATTTCCCATAGTTCCTGCATGTCGGGCTCAAGCGAGGCGTCGTCGATAGGCGCCGGCTCGGATGTCTCGGCTCCTTTCGCGGACTCGGCGCCCAACTCCGCCCTCTTCTTGGCGACGTAGTTCTTGCGGTAGTCGAGCCATTCCCTGTCGCTCGAGAAGAACAAATGCCGGCCCGGTCCTTCCTCCACGCGGAAGAGCGGGAGTTTTCCCTTCGCCTTGAACGAGAGGAAATCCGGAAGCCCAAGCCCCTTCTTCTCAAGGTGGCGCAGGATATTCTCAAGCTCGGCCAGGAGCTTGAGGAGATCCTTGAGCTCGCCAGGCGAAAGTTTCTTTGACTTGCCGTTCGCGGGATTCATCGCGGTGATCTCGAGAGAGCGGATGCCCTCGTCGAGCAGCCATTTCTCCATCTTCTCCTCGGTCTCGATATACATCTCCATCTTCCCGCGCTTGACCTTGTAGAGCGGCGGCTGGGCGATAAAGACGTGCCCTTTATCGAGCAAGGGTTTGAGCTGCCGGTAAAAGAAGGTCAGAAGCAGCGTCCGGATATGCTGGCCGTCGACGTCGGCGTCCGCCATGATGATGAGCTTGTGATAACGGAGCTTATCGAGCTTGAAGCCCTCATCTCCTTCCTGTCCTACGCCCGTACCGATCGCGGCGATCAAGGTGCGGACCTCCTCGTTTGAGAGTATCTTGACGAGGCGGGCCTTCTCGACGTTGAGGATTTTTCCCTTGATCGGCAAAATGGCCTGATAGCCGCGATCACGCGCCGTTTTCGCCGTGCCGCCGGCGGATTGTCCTTCCACGATGAAGAGCTCGGCTCGCTCGGGGTTGCGCTCCTGGCAGTCGGCGAGCTTGCCTGGAAGGCTCGACGAGTCGAGAACTCCCTTGCGCCGCGTGAGCTCTTTGGCGCGCCGGGCGGCCTCGCGGGCTTCGCCGGCCGCGATCGACTTCTGGCAGATCGCCTTGGCCGTCGCGGGATTCTCCTCGAAGAAGGTCGTCAAGGAGTCCCCGGCGATCGACTTCACCAAACCCTCGATTTCCTGGTTGCCGAGCTTGGTCTTGGTCTGGCCCTCGAACTGAGGATTGGGCATTTTAACCGATAAAACGAGCACGAGGCCCTCGCGCACATCGTCGCCCGTGACGTTGTAGTCCTTGCCCTTGAGCATGTCGTACTTGCGGATGTAGTCGTTGATGACGCGGGTCAGGGCCGATCGGAAGCCCGAAAGATGGGTGCCTCCCTCGGGAGTCTTGATGTTGTTGACGAAGGAATAGACGTTCTCGGAATATTCCTCGTTGTAGTGGAGGGCGAACTCGACGGAGACGTCGTCTTTCGTCTTCGACAAGGAGATCGTCTCCGGGTGGATCACCTTCTTGTTGGCGTTCAAATGTTTGACGAACTGGGAGATGCCCCCCTCGTAATGAAAGGTCTGGGTCTTGTCCTCCCGCTCGTCGATGAGGGTGATCTGGGCTCCGGCGTTGAGGAAGGCGAGCTCGCGCAGACGGTTGGCGAGGACGTCGTAGGAGTAGACATTGGAGCCGAAAATCTCGGCGTCCGCCTTAAAGATCACCTTGGTCCCATGCTCTTCGGACTTGCCGGCGTTGACGACGCCCGTCTGCGGCTTGCCGCGCGCATAGCGCTGCTTCCAAACGCGGCCGGCGCGGTAGACCTCCACCTCAAGCCATTCGGAGAGGGCGTTCACGACCGAGACGCCGACGCCGTGGAGGCCGCCCGAAACCTTATACGCTTTCTGGTCGAACTTGCCTCCGGCATGGAGGATCGTCATGACGACCTCGAGGGCGGATTTGCCCCGCAAATGAGCCGGAAGCTTCGGGTCTTTCATGGGGTCGACGGGGATGCCCGAGCCGTTGTCGAGGACCGTCACGACGTTGTCCTGCTGAAGGATCACCTCGATCGAGGAGCACCGCCCCGCCAGGATTTCATCGACCGAATTGTCGACGACTTCATAGACAAGGTGATGGAGTCCCGCGACGCCCGTGGAGCCGATATACATGGCCGGGCGCTTGCGCACCGCCTCGAGGCCCTCGAGAACCTGAATTTTTGAGGCGTCGTAGATATCCGTCGGCGCTCCCGTCTGCGGCTCCCGTTCCTTGACCGTTTCCTCAGGCATCTTTTTCCTCCCCTTGTCGCTTCTCACGCCGAATGCGTCAAAATAGCCTTAATCCTCTTGATCCACGGCTTGTCGAAATAACGATTAAGGGACTCGATCAATTCGGTTTCCCTCATATGAAGCTCCTGCACCGCCGACGCCGAGCCGGGCCTCACGAAAAGAACCCCTCTCTTGATTCCCACCAATTCCCAATGCCGCGACCACGACCCTATTTCCCGGTCCCAGGCGGCGTTCAGGATGGCGGTCTTGTCAAAACGTATCTCCGCGCGCTTTTTGAAGGCTCCAAGGAGGCCGGCGGGGGTCGTCAAACCGGGAATCCCCCCCTGCTCCCTTTTGGAGCGAACGGCTATCGGGCGGCTCGGCACTAAATCCTCATCGGCATGACGATAAAGCGGTAGTCGGCGCCTCCCACGGGCTCAATGAGAGCAGGGTTGAGCGCGCTTGTGAGAGTGAGCGAGGTCTCCGGGGCGTCGAGGCGTTTCAAGGCGTCGATCATGAATTGAGGGTTGAAAGCGACGACCATCTCCTCCCCCTCGTAGCGCGCCGGCATCTCATCCTCGAATTCAAGATACGGGCTCGACGCCGAGACCTTTAAGCTTCCCGACTTCAAAAGATACTTGACGGACCCGCCGCGCTCCACGGCGCAAAGAGAAGCCCTTTTCGTCACGGCCAGGAAATCCGCCGTCTTCATCACGGCGGCATGATCCTTCTTTCCTTTTGCGGGGATAAGCTGATCGTAGCGAGGGTAGGGGCCGCCGATCAGGCGCGATAGGAGAGTCGTTTCCCTGATTTGAAACGCGATCTGATTCTCGGAAACCGCGACCCAGGCGTTCTCCTTGGAATCGGCGGGAAGATCCCAGGCGCTCAAGAGCCGCATTAATTCATTAAGAATCTTCGTTGGGACGATGATCTGGAATTCCTTGTCCTTCTGCAGGACAGCCCGGCTCGCGACGGCGAGACGCCTGCCATCGGTGGCGGCAAGTTCCAGGACCCCCGCCTTCGCCGACCAATAGACACCGTTCAAGGCGTGCCTCGTCTCATCATTGGCGGCGGAAAAGATGGTCCGGCTGATCATCTCCCCGATCGCCGCGGCCGGAACCACAAAGGCCGCGTCGCGGCTGAACTCGGGCAGGAGCGGGTATTCGGATTTTGGGGCCCCCAAGATATCGAAGCGCGTGCGGCCGCACTTAAGCTGGACCTTGCCGGACGCATCGGCCGCGAGCTCGATGTCCTGGTTTTCCGGAAGGCTGTGCAGGATGTCCGCGAATTTCTTCGCCGGGATGGTGATGCTCCCTTCCGCCTCCACCTCGACGGGAATATAGTGCTTGACGCCCATCTCAAGGTCCGTCGACACGACCTTGAGCTTGGACTTTTCCGTCTCCATCATAAAATTCAAGAGGATCGGAAGAGTCGTCCGCGCGGACAGCCCCGATTGCACGGTTTGGACTCCGTCCACAAGCTCCGATTTCTGACAATGAATTTTCATAATCATCTTAATCTCTATTCATGCTGGGGAATTGGTGGATAAGAGGCCCGCGGAGACTCAATCCGTCTGGGGATGGATGGGTGAAAAGTTTCCCCAAATTATCCACGGCATCCACAGGGAGGGAAGGATAAGCATCTTGTGCACAGTTCATCAACCGCGCTCCACGGCCGAACGGATGTCGGATTGGAGCCGATTGACAAGCTCGAGAAAGAAGGGATCGGAAAGTTTGTCCTTGATTTTATCGCGGGCGTGGAGCACGGTCGAATGGTCCCGTCCGCCGAAGAATTCCCCGATCTCCTTGAGCGACAGCTCCGTCATCTCGCAGGCCAAATACATCGCGAGCTGCCGCGGCATCGAGACCGAGGAGGTCCTCTTGTGGCCCTTAAGATCTTTGGCGTCGATGGAGTATTTTTGGGCGACCATGCGTTGGATCGTATCGACGCGCACGGGCTCCATGTCCTCCGGAGAAACGCTGTCTTTAAGAATATCCTTGGCCTCGTCCACGGTCAAGGCGCTTCCGGTCATCGACGTGAAGGCCTTGAGCCGGATCAGCGCTCCCTCGAGGGTGCGGATGCTGTTTTTGATCGACGAGGCGACGTAAACCAAGACGTCGTCCGGGACGTAGAAGCGCTCGACGTCCGCCTTTTTCCTCAGGATGGCGATGCGCGTCTCGAGGTCCGGGCTCTTGATGTCGGCCACGACGCCCCATTGGAACCGCGAGAGAAGCCGCTGCTCGATTTGGGACATGTCCTTGGGAGAGCGGTCGGAAGCGATCACGACCTGCCGTCGAGCGTCGAAGAGGGCGTTGAAGGTGTGGAAAAACTCTTCCTCGCTTTTGTCCTTGGAAATGAGAAACTGGATGTCGTCGATGAGCAGGCAGTCGAGGCTGCGGTACTTGGAGCGGAAGGAATCGGTCGTCCCCAGCCGGATGGCATTGATGTAGTCGTTGACGAACTGCTCGGCGGTCGTGTAGAGAATCCCGGCGCGGGGAGCCCCGCGGCGCAGATGGTTGCCGATGGCGTGGAGAAGATGGGTCTTTCCGAGCCCGACTCCTCCGTACAGAAAAAAGGGGTTGTATTGGGTGCCCGGCTTTTTGGCGATGGCTTCGGCCGTCGCGTGCGCGAGACGGTTTGAGTCGCCGACGATGAACGAGTCGAAGGTGTATCGCGGGTTGAATTCGCTCGACGCGAAATCCGACTGGGGCGTCGGGGTGGGAATGGGATCGGCCGCCGGAGGAAGGGACGCCAAGTCCTGAGAAATCTGGTAGTCGATGAGGATCGGTTCCCCCGCCAAGTCTTTAAGGATCGCCTCGAGCCTCTTTTGATAGCCGTCCCGGATGCCGTTAAGGAAGAACTTGTTCGGGACTTTCAGAGTCAAAATGTGGTTCTCGAGCTTGGCCGCCTCGACAGGATGCAGCCACAAATCGACGGACTCGCCGCCGATTTCCTGCTGGAGCTTTTCCATGGCTCCGCCCCAGAGGTCGAGAAGGGCGTTATTCACAGCTTATCAACAAGTGTGGACAAGGGTTCAAAATAGAAATAAATATTAATATTAATGAATATTTTGAACGTCCGGCTCGCCCCGAAGGCATTTTGCGGCTTGAAAGGAATTCCCCTCTCCGAACCAAAATTATTTTAGCTTATTTCCGCACGACCGTCAAACCGATGCCGCTAGTAAAACCGGGTCTGACGCAGGCATTGGATTCTCGACGATGACGAGAGCATGGCATCCCCGCAGACCTCTCCCGAAAGCCGCACGCGCACGAGGACGCCGCGGTTGACGGATTCGACCGCTTCGACGGAGGCCTCGATGGGCGACGGAGCGCCGTCGCGCGCGGCGCCGAGAAGCTTCGCCAGGTATTGGGCGATGTCGCGGCTATCCGTGATCGAGACCCAGACGGTGTCGCTGGCGCGCAGGTCGCGGGCGGCCACGCCTTGAGGATCCTCGACGAGGCGGACGTCCAAGACGAGGAGTTCGGGAGTTTTCGCCGCGGCCGCGACGTTTC
>JAJYFI010000083.1 GCA_021790955.1 bacterium
TCGTCCCGGTCAACAACGTCGACGACCCGAGCTATATCCCCATCTACAACGCCGGCGGCGTCGCGGAACAGGTCTTTGACCAGGAATACGGGAGCATTCAGAACCTCCAGCAGCAGTCGAACACCCAGAACATCCAGGAGCAGTCCCTCGCGCTGCACTACTACGATCTCAATACGGCGAGCGCCGTCGTCACGACGAAGGAAGTTTTCCCGGCCCCGATCGACATCAGCCAGCACCGCCAGCTCCACTTCCTGCTCTATCCGAACGCCCAGGAACAGGCGGCGGGAGGGGGGCAGTACGACTCCTGCGAAAGCAGCATGACCTTTTTCATGCGCTTCGGAGCGGACCAGAGCTACTGGGAGGTCCAGGTGCCGCTTTCCTCCGGCACGACCGGCTGGCAGGAAGTGACGATCAACCAGATCATGAACGGCTTCGACGTGGCGAGCGGCTGGTCGGTGGGCCCGGGTTCGCCGCCGGGAACCACCGTCGACGAAGTTCAAACCGCCGGCCCGCCGAGCCTCCAGACGGTGGGGGAAATCGTCACGGGGCTGCGCAACACCGGCGGGAACTGCCAATACGGCGGAACCGGCATCGTCTACGTGGACGAAATCTTCGTCTCCCAACCCGTCGTCCGCATCGGCAACGCCCACGACTACCAAGCCGATTTCGTGGTCCCCGGCGTGGCCAGCTTTGGAATCAAAGACCGCTCGATCGACCAGAACTGGCAGACGCCGACGACCGTCGTCTCGAACCAGAACAACGAGCAGACCTCGGCCTACCTCAACATCACGAAGTTCAACTTCATGCCCATGACCTTCAACGTCATGCGCACGATCACCGACATCCCGAACGAGTACATGACCGGGACCAACAGCAACCTCGTGAACCTCCTCCAGCAGGGCAAGGTGACGACCTGGAACGAGAACGCCAACGCCGCCTTCATCTACGGGGCGCTGCCGCACCTCAACGTCAACTACACGCACACCAACACGCATTACGATCTCCTAAGCCGCACGGACGACTCGCAAACCCTCAACGCGACGCTGCAGTACACGCT
This sequence comes from bacterium, assembly GCA_021790955.1. Lineage (GTDB taxonomy): Bacteria > Elusimicrobiota > Elusimicrobia > UBA1565 > UBA9628 > JAJZAK01. The sequence continues at coordinate 1,058 of JAJYFI010000083.1, forward strand.
CGACACGCGCACGCCGCTCTTGCCCCGGTCGATCTCCGCCAACTACGCCTACACGCGCTACTCCGTGCAATACGACTCGATGAACGTGCTTGAAAGCACCGACACCTACGACCAGGTCGACTTCACCCACTCGATGGGCCTCCAGATGGCCTTCGTCCCCTGGACGGGCTCGACGTTCGATCCCCAATACTCCCTCTCGACCACCTTCGAGGACCGCAACGATTGGAGCGGCGACGTCCTGCCCCTAGGGCAGGAGTACTCGGCCCAGTACCCGAAGGCGCTGACCGAGACCGCCGGCTTCACCTCGAACTTCAAGATCAACCGCTGGCTCAACCCCCAGGTCAACTACACCGCCAACATCAACGAGAACAACCTCCTCAACGTCTCGAGCTTCACCTCGGTGCTGACGTCGACCAATCCATCAACCGGGGCGATCTCCTCCTCAACCCTCAACTACGTCTACGGCGTCGGACAGCTCATGACCTACACGCGCACGGCGAACGGCACCGTGGCGCTTCCCTTGGCGATCGGCGACATCTTCCGCTCCTCGAAGCTTCTGCGCAGCATGAACATCACCATGAGCTACCAGCTCAACGACGGCGACGGCTGGACGAATCTCCCGATGAGCGGCAGCGATCAATGGGCCTTCTGGCTGAGAAGCCCCATCCATTCGAGCAACCCCTACGCGCAATTGGCGAACGCGAGCTACCGCGACGACTACCTCGCCACTCTCCGGTGGGCGCCGCTCTCGGCCTACGACCTCAAGGGGCGCTGGAAGGCCCTCAAGACCTTCTCCTTCCTCGACAACTACGTCTATTCCGTCGACCGCACGGCCTCCTTCGGGACGATGGGGAAAAGCATCTCCCAGACCCTCCCGGACATCACGGCGAACCTCTCCGACATCCAGGAGTTGCTGGGCCTCGGACGCTGGTTCGGCCACACGGCGGCGAACATCCGCTACCAGGCCCACCAGAACACGACGGTGGGCTCGACCTACGAGTCCGACTCCCAGATGAATATCGAGCTCCGCTCGATCATCCTGAAGCGCTTTGACTCCCTCCTCAGCGTCAACACCAACAATTCCCAGACCGAGAGCCTCGTCACGCACACGCTCACCCAGACCGTGAGCCACATCGACGCGACGGCCCAAACGACGTTCATGATCCGGGATTTCAGCATCACCCCCAAAATCTACTACGCCAACGACACCACGACCCTCGGCACCGGCCAGGCCACGAACAATACGACGACGTTCACGCCGAGCATCCTCGCCCGCGGCGACTTCAAGTTCCCGGAGGGCCTCAAGATCCCCTTCACCGACACCACCTTCACGCTGGTCAACCGCCTCATTTGGACGACGACTCTCTCCTACAGCCTGCAGTCCTCGCCGGTCATCACCGCCAACAACAACCGCACCTGGTCGCTCGCCACCCATGCGGACTACCAGGTCGCCAAGAACCTGCGCGTCGTCTTCGACGGAAGCGTCAGCTACCTGACCAACCCCTACCTGCCGCAAACCGATTACATGCAGATGACCTTCGGGACCAACATGGTGTTCCAGTTCTAGGCGCGGCTATTGGGCGATTTGAAAGCGTATCGCCTGGCGCAGACGCACCGCCACCTGGCGTCCCCCGACCACGGTGGGGGAAAAGCGCAGCAGGAGCGCGATCCTCCGCGCCGCGTCGTCGAAGTCGGCGCCGCCGGAGCCCACGGCCTCCGCGCGCAGAACGCGCCCCTCGGGGGAGAGATGAAGCTCCAACATCACCTTGCCCTCGACGCCCGCTTCCCGTTCCCGCTCGGGATAAAACCGCCTCAACATGGCGGCAAGCTCGCGCCCGTTGAGAAGGCGCGGCGCGCCGATCGAGGACCCCGCGAAAACCTCCGCCTCCGGATCGGCCGAGTCCCCGGAGCGGGGGGAAGGCTCGGCCTGCGCCGTCGTCGCCGGGGTCAATGCGGGGCGCGCGGAGGCATTCCACTCCTTCCGAGGCTCCGGCCTTGCCGCGAGCTTCGCCTTCGGGCGGGCTTGTGGCGCGAGCCTTCTTCGCGGGGCCGCCGATGGGGGCGCGGGGGCGGCCTGGGTCAGATCGAGTTCGACGGCGTCGGAGGAAGCGCGGGGGGAGGGCCATCCTCCCCAAAAAAGGGCGGCGTGGACCGCGGCGGAAACGATGAAAGCCCCCGCTAAAACACGGTCTTCCCAATCCGCCCGGCTCCAGGGCAGCAAGGAGAGGCTACCCAAGCGGCTTGACGCGCGGCTCAACGACGGCCCCCACATGGACGATCCCGGCCTCCTTGCAGGCATCCAAGACTCCCGAAAGTTTCTCCCAAACGACGCCCTTATCGGCCGATATCGTGACGCGAAGATCCGGGTTGGCCCGCAGCGAACCCTTCAGGCTGGAAACGAGGTCCTTGGGGTCGAGAGGCTTGTTGTTGAGCGTCATGGCGCCGTCCGTGGCCAGGGTCAATTGCAGGCTGTCCATCGGCTTGACCTGGGAATGCGTCATCTTCGGCAGGTCGATCTTCACCATGCGGTGGTAGATGAAATGCGCCGTCGCCATGAAGATCACGATGAGGACCAGCATGATGTCGACGAGCGGCGTCACGTTGATGCCGCTGATCTCCTCCTCGTCCTGAACGGCCTCAGCCACCGCGGACCTCCGCCGCCCGCGGACGGCTTTTCCTTTTCACCGCGATGAGCCGGCGCCCCAGGCGCTCGGCGTCCACCAACAGGTCGCGGCTTCTCTTGCGGAAATAGTTGTAAGCCGCGACGCAGGGGAGCGCGACGAAAATTCCCGTGGCCGTCGCGACCAAAGCCTGAGAAAGCCCCTCCATGATGATTTGCGGCTGAGCGTCCGTCGATTGGGCGAGGTCGTGGAAGGCCTTGATGATGCCCAGCACCGTCCCCAGAAGGCCCAGGAACGGCGCGTTGTTGCCGAGCGTCGCCAGGATGGTGAGCCTCTTTTCGAGATAGCGCTTCTCGACGGCCAAGATCCCGGCGAGACGGTCCTCGTCTTCAGCTTCGTCCGGAGACTCGCGCAAAAGGTCCTGGGCGAGCCGCGAGAACACCGAGCCTCGGTCCAGGGAGGCCGCGGCCCCCGAGGCGTCTCCGTTCTTGAGCCGGGCCACCAAGCCGTCCGCCAGGGCGTCCAACGCCGTCTTCTGGCGTCGGTAGACGACGGCCCGCTCGATGATGACCGCCAACGCCGACACGGAGGCGAGGAGCAGCAGGTCGATCACCCAGTCCCCGCCCATGAAGGCGATCCCTCTCAACGATTCAATGCCCATATTAGTCGGGGGCTCCTTTTTTAATTAAACCAAACGGCAAGGTGAGCTTCGCGTAGACGGCGCGACCGGGGTCGAGAGCGATGGGGGGCGTGACCGAGGCCACGCCGCTTTGGATTTCAACGACGGGCTTGAGCAGGCTCAGGTTGTCGTAATAGGACTTGTTGAGGAGGTTGTCCACGCCCATATCGAAGCTCAGGCGGCCCAAAGGAACCGGAAGCTCGAAGCCCGTTTCCACGTTGAAGAGGGAATAAGCCGGGGTCGGCACCTCGAAGTCGGCCGTCAAGGCTTGCCTTCGGTAGAGATCCGCGTCGAAGCTGAAATACGGGGAGCGCAGGGCGCCGAAGGCGCCCGCGTGGGCCTTCCAGCCGAGCTTGAGCCGGTCCGCGGGAGCGTAGGGAATCCAGCTTCGGGTCTGCTCGTCCCAGGCCCGCACGAGATCGCCTCCCTCGTCGAGCTCGAGCCACGAGGCGGCGTCCTCGCTCAAATCGAACTCGCCGCCGTAAATCGACGCGTTTCCCTGGGTGTAGTCGAAGACGGGATACTGCAGCCCTTGATACGTCGCCACGTTGCCCGTGGGCGTCTCGTAAATGAAGGATTGGAACCGGTTGTCGTAGACGGCCGCCGAGGCGCGCAGGCGCTTGCCGCGATAACGGACGGAAAAGTCCGTGTTCAGATCGCGCTCGGGGTTGAGATGGGGGTCTCCGACCTCGAAGTGATCCGTGCCCTCGTGGATGCCGTTGGCGAAGAGCTCGAAGGGGACGGGCCAGCGGAAGCCCCATCCCGCGTTTCCCGTCAGAACCCAGGGTTTCGAAGGATGAAGGATGAGCCCCGCCGCGCCCGTCGTGGCGCTGTAACGCAAGGTCTGGGCGGCGACGGGAGACAAGGTTGTCAGATTCCCGTCGCTGAAGGTGACGCCCGAAATCCCGACCTGGGCCGCCTTGACGTCGTACTGCGCGAGATCCTCGCGCGCCCCCGCGTCGAGCTTGAGCTTGTTCCCAAGGACCGGGAGCTCCTCGTAGGCGTAGGCCCCGCCCCAATCTTCGTCGAAGGAGGGGGTGATCTGCTCGACCCCGGCCACGTTGTCCACCCCATGGTGGAGCTGGAGCCCCCAAGTGCCCTCGAGCCCGCCCGCCAGGGGGCGATGATGAGCCTTGAGGTAGAGGGCATAATGGCTTTCCGCCCAGTCGAGCGTCGCGGGCCGCCCCTCGCTGCCCTGGGCGTAGCTGGCGTATTCGCGGCGGCGCTCCTGGGACCATGTCGTCGCGATGTCGTAGCGCGCGAAATCGGAGTTGATGCCGGCCTTGACGGCGCCCTCCTGGTGCTGGAGATATTGGTACTGGGTCGTGGGGACAAGATCGGGCTGCTCGATCGTCTTGTTCGTCAAGGCGTATTCGCCCGAGAGCGTCCCCCAGTCCTCGTTGACGCCCAGGATCGCGTCGCCGCTTTGCTGGGAAAAACCCGAGTTCTGGACGATGCCCTGGCCCGACTGATAGTTGCCGGCGCGGACCTGGCTCATGTTCGCCTTGTACCCCAAGGCGCCGCTCGCGCCGTAAAGCTCGGCTTCGCTTCCGAACTCGGCGTTGTTGGCGTTCACTTCCGCATGAAGGCGGCCCCCAAGGACGGGGGCCCCTGCCGCCGCGTCGGGGAGCGGCGCCCGGGAGACCTCGATCACGCCCCCCAGGGCGTCCGAGCCGTAAAGGAGCGCCTGGGGGCCCCGGATGACCTCGATTTTCCGGGCGTCGAAGGCGTCGACCTCCGGGGCGTGCTCCGCGCCCCATTGGAGGACCTCGTTGCGGATGCCGTCCACGGCAACGACGATGTTTTGGCCGCTCAAGCCCCGGATGACGGGCTTGGAGATGCCGGGCGCCTCGGTGATGACGTTGACTCCCGGCTCGCGGGAGACCATGTCAGCGACGTTAGGGGACACCTTCTCTTCGAGTTTCCGTCCCTCGAGGACGCTCGTCTCGCTGGGCGCCGTGAAGATATCCGTCGCGGCGGGCGCCGCGAGCACGGTGATGGCGGGCGCCGCGCTCGTTTCCGCGGGCCTCAAGATCGCCGTCAATGCCGCGTCGCCGCGGCTCAAGTCCGCGTCGAGCGTCAACGGAGGGAAGGAGGGGCTCTCGAATCGGACCCGGCAGCGGCCGGGGGAGACGCCGTCGATGCGAAAGGCGCCGTCCGAGGCGGTCGTGGCGCTTTTCCGCGTGTCGAGGATCGAAACCCGGACCCCGGCGACGGGGATGAGGTTCTCGTCGAGCGCCTTCCCGGACAGGGAAGCCGCAAAGGCGCGCACGGAACCCCATAGCAAAAACGGACAAACCGCTTGAGCAAGGAACAGCCGGCGATTAATAGTCAACCTCTTTTTAAGGCAAGCCCGTCGGGAACCCGTCGTCGCCCTCTCGATGCTCATCAAGAGGCTCCGCGCGATCTGATCGCGCGGCTCTGGATAAGGCGTTATGCCGCGGGCGGGAATGGAGGAGCGCGGACGCGCAGCAGGAGGGGAAGCGTCTCAACCGCCGCCAGCCGGCGCGGCGGGATAAAAAGGGCCGACAATTCGTGAACCGGCGCGGCGGCGGGC
>JAJYFI010000084.1 GCA_021790955.1 bacterium
AAAAGCAGGCCGATCTGATCGAAGATTTCCGCAAGCGCCTCTCCGAAATCGAATCCCAGTACGTGAAGCGGGAGGCCGATTTGTCGAAATCCCATGAGCGCATGATGGCGGAGCTTTCGACCTGGGAAGCGCGCAATCGCGAGCGGGACCGCCTGCTTCTCGATCGCGAAGGGGAGCTCCTTAAGAGGGAGCAGGCCTTCGAGGAGTCCGCCCGAAAGAAAACCTTCGAGATCGAGCGCCTCAAGGAGAGCATGCAGGCGGAGCTCGCCCGCGTCGTCAGACGCTATCAGGCGGGCGGGGACAAGGGGCCGGCATCGGCTTGATTCGACAAGGAACCGCTCGTCACAGACCGGCCTTGCGCCGTCTACGGATCCGTTGCTTGGCGCGGACATGCTCGTCGTTCGTGGCCGAGAAAACGTGTCCGCCCTGATTGTCGGCCACGAAATAGAGCGCGTCCGTCGCCGCCGGGTGAAGCGCCGCTTCGAAGGAGCTCAGCCCGGGGCTGCAGATCGGGGCCGGCGGCAATCCCCGGTGAAGGTAGGTGTTGAAGGGCGAAGGCATTTTCAGGTCGCTCCGGGTGAGCGCCTTTTTCCAGTAACCCAGGGCATATTGCACCGTGGGATCGGCCTCCAGGCGCATGCCGAGACGGAGGCGGTTGAGGTAGACCGCCGCGATGAGCGGCCGCTCTTCGGGTTTATGCGCCTCCCGCTCGACGATCGAGGCGAGTGTCAGCGCCTCCTCCAAGCTCAAAGGGGAGGCCGCGGCCTTGTAGACGGGGATGATCGTCTTGTCGAATTCCGCCTCCATGCGCCGGGCGACGACCTCGGCCTCGGAACCCGTATCGAAATAGTACGTCGTCGGGAAAAGCCGGCCCTCAAGCCCGCGCTTGGCGGCGAGCTTCATGAAAGCGGAGGCGCGGCAGACCGACTGGGCTTCAAGCCGCATGGCGATCTGTTTGGCGGAAAAGCCTTCCGGAATCACGACGCGGATGCCCGGCGGCCCCGCGCGCAAGGCGCGCATCAGCCGCCACAGCGGCATCGGGGCTGCGAAGCGGTACTCCCCCGGTTTAAGCTGCCGGTCGAGGCCCGTCGCCTTCAGGAGATGCTTGAAGAGAACGGGGGCGTCGATGACCCCGGCCTCCGACAGCAGCCTCGCCGCCTGACGGGCATTGAGCCCCGGAGGAAGCACGACGGCCTCTTTGGGGCCGCTCGGCCTGAAGGTCTCCCAGGTCAGCCATCCCGCCGCCGCAAAGCCGAGCAGGGCGGCGCTCCAGCGTTTCATCGGCCCCTCACCATTGAGGGGCGTATCCTCCGAATGTCTCCTGAAAGGCCTTGGTGATCTCGCCGACGGTCGCGTAGGCCTCAACGGCCTCAAGGATCGGAGGCAGAACGTTCGCTTGCGAGCGCGCCACGTCTTGGAGCCGCTTCAACGCCGCCTGCGCCTTGGCGTTGTCGCGCGAACGCCGCAGCTGCCGCAAGGCGCGAATCTGGCGGGCCTCGACGGCGCTTTTAATCTTGAGAATGGGAGGGCGGAGGGAGTCGGCGCCGAAAACATTGACGCCCACGATCTTTCGGCGCCGCTGGGAGAGGTCCTCCTCGAAGCGATAGGCCGTCTCGGCGATCTGCTTATGGAAGAAGCCTGCCTCGAGGGCCGGGACAACCCCTCCCAATTCGTCGATGCGGCGCATGAGGGCCGCGGCGCGCTCCGCAATATCCCGGGTAAGGCTTTCCAGAAAATAAGAGCCGCCGAGGGGATCGGGAGTGTCGGTCACCCCGCTTTCAAGAGCGAGGATCTGCTGGGTGCGAAGGGCCAGCGTCACGGCTTCGTCCGACGGGAGCGCCAGCGCCTCGTCGTAAGAGTTCGTGTGAAGGCTTTGCGTCCCTCCCAGCGCCGCCGCCAGGGCCTGATAGGCGACGCGGACAAGATTGTTTAACGGCTGTTGGGCTGTCAGCGAGACCCCGGCGGTCTGGCAGTGCATCGCCAGCATGCACGAAAGCTCGTTTTTGGCGCCGAATTCGTCTTTCATCAAGCGCGCCCAAATGAGCCGCGCCGCGCGCAGTTTCGCGATCTCCTCGAAGAAATTGTTATGCACGTCGAAAAAGAAGGAAAGATGGCTTGCGAAATCGTCCACGGCAAGGCCTCGCGCCACGAGTCGGCGCACGTAGTCGCGTCCGTCCGCCAAGGTGAAGGCCAGCTCCTGCACGGCGTCGGCGCCGGCTTCGCGAATGTGGTAGCCCGAAATGGAGATGGGGTAGAAGCGCGGGACCTCCTTGACGCAGTGCTCGATCGTGTCGAGCACGAGCCGCAAGGATGGCTCAGGGGGGAAAAGATACTCGTTCTGGGCGATGTACTCCTTGAGGATGTCGGTCTGCAGGGTTCCACGCAGGCGTTTGAAGGGGACGTTCTGGCGCTTGGCCACCGCGAGATACATCGCAAGCATGACGGGCGCCGGGAGGTTGATCGTCATGGAAGTCGAGACCCGCGCAAGGTCGATGCCCGCAAAGAGCGCCTCGAAATCGGCGAGCGAATCGACCGCGACTCCCTCGCGCCCCACTTCGCCCTGGGAACGAGGGTCGTCCGAGTCGAGACCCATAAGGGTCGGCAGGTCGAAGGCGGTCGAAAGCCCGGTCTCGCCGTGGGCGAGAAGGTATTTAAATCGCGCGTTGGTCTCCTTCGCGGTCTGATGGCCCGCGAACTGGCGCATCGTCCATGGATTTTGCCGATAACCCCCGGATTTGATCCCTCGCGCGTAAGGGTGGCGTCCCGGACGCCCCAGCTCCGATAGCAGATCGCCGCCGCCGAGGTCGGCCGCGGCATAGAGCGGCTTGACGGGAATTCCGGAGAGAGTGGTCCGTTGCGAGGTCTCGGGGGATTCGACGGGCCTCAAGGGAGCATCCGCTTTTGTCATCGACGGTCTCCCCTCCGGCGTCCGGGCGCCGGAGGAGCGCGTCTTCTCCAGAAGCCTTTCCGCGGCCGGCGGCGGGCTTGTGGCGCCGCCCGGGGCGGCGCGAAAGAGGGCCGATGCCCACGCCGAAGGACGCGGCGCCAGCGAGAGGGACGCCGCGAGGCTTTCCGCACCGCGATAAAGCGCCTTCGCAGCGCCCGGCGGTCCAGCCTCTCATAACGCGGCCATAGCCGACGTATCCGCCGCGACTGCCGGCGCAACGGTTCGAGAAGCGGACGCAAGCGCAAAAACCGGTTCGTCAGAGCCCGCGGCGCCCTCGGGGGCTTCCCCGGAGCGACCGAGGTCTCCTGGTGCGGGCCGATCATGACCCTTCCCGTCGGGCCGTAGACCTCCACGCGTCCCTCGTCGAAGACGCCGACGGAAGCGCCCGACGCCGTCGCGTCGACGCCGAATTCCGTCCCTCGCACGGCCGCGACGGCCTGGGGCGTTTCAATCGAAAGCCTTTCCGTCGAGGCGAGGGGGGAGATCAAGGCAAGAACCCGTCCCATCGCGAGGTCAAAAAGAGTCTCCGACTTCGAGACGGAGGAGACCGTGATCTCGGAATTCGGGAGGACTGAAATCGAATGTCGTCCGCTCAGCGTCACGAAGGCCTGGCCGTCGTTGCCGGTGGTCACGCTGTCTCCGGGGAAGAGGGGGAGGCCGTCCTGGGCGGGATAGGGCTTGGAGAGCCCCTCCGAGGCCAGCAACACGGAAACGCTCCCCGTGGCGCGCACAATCCGGGCGTCCCAGCGGGAGCCGTTTTGCTCGGCCCGGGCGGGAAACGCCGTCGCCAACATAACGATGAGCGTCAACGCCGCCATGAGGAATTCATCTTACCATTAGCCGACGTCCACGCGGACGAAACGCCGCCGCCCAACCTGCACGAGAAAAGAGCCGCGCTCGGCCAAGGGAACGTCCTGAGAGACCTTGGCGCCGTCGAGGCGCACCGCATCCTGGGTGATGAGCCGGCGCGCCTCGTTTTTGGATTTCGCGGCGCCCGCCCTGACGATGATTTCGCTCAAGGAAAGCCCGGGAGGAACGGCCATTTTGGCCGCGTCCTCCGGGGCCTTCCGCTCGGAGAAAACCCTCTCGAACCGCTCGCGGGCGGCCTTCGCCGCATCGGGACCGTGATAGCGCGCGACGATTGTCTCCGCCAAGCCCTTTTTCGCCTCCAGGGGATGAAGCTTCCTGACCGGCTCCAAGGGGGCATCGGTGAGCGCCTCGTAGTAGGCCATCATGAGATCGTCCGAGACGCGCATGATCTTGCCGAACATCTCCTCCGGGACGTCGGTGAGAGCCACCATGTTGCCGTAGGATTTGGACATCTTCTGGACTCCATCGGTCCCGACAAGCAGCGGCGTCGTCAGCACAAGCTGCGGCTTGAGCCCGGCGCCCTCCATGAGCCGGCGCCCCATGAGAAGGTTCGTGAGCTGGTCGTTGCCGCCCAACTCGACGTCGGCCTTCACCGCGATCGAGTCGTAGGCTTGGAAGACGGGGTAGAGCATCTCAAGGAGCGTGAGCGGCGCGTTGGTCTTGAGACGCTCCTTGAAGTCCTCCCGAGCAAGGATCTGTTGGGCCGTGAGAGTCTTCAAGGTCTCCAGCAGCCCCGTTTTCAGGAAATCCCCGAGCCATTCCGAATTCCGCCTCAGCTCCGTTTTGTCCCGAATCAATATCTTGAAGGCCTGCTCGCCGTAGGTCTCGGCGTTCTTCGCGATCTGCTCCTGCGAAAGGGGCGGACGCGTGCTGTCGCGCCCCGAGGGATCCCCGATGCGCGCCGTGAAATCGCCGATAATGAGCACGGCCTGGTGGCCCAAGTCCTGGAGGGCGCGAAGCTTCGTGAGGACAACGCTATGGCCCAAGTGGAGCTCGGGAGAAGTCGGATCCACGCCGAGCTTGATCCGCAGCGGGCGGCCCAACGCCAGCTTGGCCTTGAGCTCCTCGGGGCCGAGAAAAGTCGCGGCGCCTCGTTTAAAGACGCCGAGCTGGGCTTCAAAACCCGTCTGGGGGGGATTAGAAGAGGTCATACGGATCGACGTCCACGCGCCGGCGGACTCCCGAAGGCGGCTTGACGGAACGAAGAGCCTCGAAAAGCTTCCGGGCTTCGAAATCCCGCGGAAGCTTGATGAGAAGATGGAGCCTCGGACGCTTGGACTCGAGCCTCACCACCGCCGGGGCCGGGCCGACGACGGCCAGCCCGGGCAGGTCCGTCCGGATCGCCTGCGCCGTGCGGCGCGCGGACTCCCAGAGGGCCTCCTCGCGGGGTCCGCTCAGCACCACGCGCACGAGTCCGGACGAGGGCGGATAACCCAAATCACGGCGCGATTGGAGCTCCTGCGCCGCGAAAGAGGCGTAATCGGCGCTGAGGGCCGCTTTGAGCGCGGGCTCCTGAGGGATCCGAGTCTGGACAACGACCAGACCCGGAAGCTCCGCCCGCCCCGCGCGTCCCGCGGCCTGGCAGAGAAGCTGGGCCGCGCGCTCTGAGGCGCGGAAATCCGGCATCTGGAGCATCGCGTCCGCGTCGACGATGCCGACCAGGGTGACGCGGGGGAAGTGAAAGCTTTTCGCGACAAGCTGGGTTCCGACGAGGACGTCGGCCTCCTGGCCCAGGAATTTTTCATAGACGCGGCTCTCCTTGAGCCCCGTGCCTCCCAACGTGTCGCGGTCGAGCCGGAGCACGCGGGCTCCGGGCAGGCGGGCTTTGAGGTCCTCGGCCACCTTCTGGGTGCCGGCGCCCGTGGCGGCCAGGCGAGGCGCGCGGCACCGCCCGCAGGCGGAGGGGATGTCGAAATTGCGGGCGCAGTGATGGCAGAGGAGGGAGAATCCCTCTTCGCTGCGATGGCGAATTTTGGCGACGCCGCAGTAAGGGCAACGATCGACCCAGCCGCAGGCGCGGCAGAGGATGAGCGTGTTGAATCCCCGGCGGTTGAGGAGGAGAATCGCCTGTTCCCGCCGCTTGAGAGCGTCCTTGAGAAGCCCGATCATTTCCTCGGAGAGCGCTCGGCCCTGGTGAGGGGGCGGCGGCGCGATGAGGCGAACGCTCGGGCGGGGAAGGCTCGAAACGCGGTCCGGCAGCGAAATCATCTCCGCCCGTCCTTCGACGCTCATCGACCATGCTTCCATCGATGGCGTCGCGGAGCCCAGAACGACAAGGGCCCCGGCGCGGCGGGCTCGTTCGATCGCGACGTCCCGGGCGTGATAAAAAGGAGAACGGCCTTCTTCCTTAAAGGACGGGTCCTGTTCCTCGTCGAGAACAGCGAGCCGCAAGTCCTTGAAGGGAAGCAGGGCCGCCGAGCGCGCGCCGACCACGACCTTCATCTCGCCGGAGGCGAGCGCCGCCCACGCTCGGCGCTTCTCGCGGATTCCCATGCGAGAGTGCCACAGGCCGACCGTCGAGCCCAACGCGCGGATGAAGTCGTCGTGAAAGGGGAGCGTGAGCGATATCTCGGGCAGCAAAAAGAGGGCTTGGCCGCCTTCCGCCACCACCCGCCGGATCAGCCTCAGGTAAACTTCCGTTTTGCCGGACGCCGGGACGCCGAAGAGGAGAGCCGCATGATGACGGCGGCTCTCCAGCATCGCGAAGAGCCGGTCAAGAGCCTGGGCCTGGGCGGCGGTCGGTTCAAGGGGGGGGCGGGACGCCGGTTGAGCCGCGGCGGGCGCGAGCGCGGCGTCATCATTCTTCTCGGCCTTGGCCTTGACGAAAGCGGGGGAGACGGCCCTCAGGCACTCGCCAAGCGGCGCTCCATAACGGGACGAAAGCCACTGCGCCAGACCGGAAAGCTCCGCCGGCAGGAGCGGCTTGCGGTCAAGCACCGCCTCGATGGCCTTGAGAGGGCGTTCCGGAATCGCGTCGAAGATTTTGAGCACCGTCCCCACGAGGCGGCGCGAACCGAAGGGCGCCCGCACTCTCGCGCCCTCTTCGGCCGCGGTCCCGTCCGGGAGAAGG
>JAJYFI010000085.1 GCA_021790955.1 bacterium
GTCGCCTCGATGCTCTACCTCGACTATTCACGCCAGCCCGGCGAGTGGATCCCCAATATCCACGGCGGCAATGAGAATCTCGATGCCATCGACTTCCTCAAGCGGCTCAACGAACTCTGCCACAAGGAGCATCCCGGCATCCTGACCGTGGCCGAGGAGTCGACCAGTTGGTCGGGCGTCTCGCGGCCCACCTACGTCGGAGGGCTGGGCTTCGGCTACAAATGGGACATGGGCTGGATGCACGACACCCTTGTGTACATGAAAAAAGACGGCGTCCACCGCAAGTACCACCAAGATCAGCTGACTTTCCGGATGCTCTATGCGTGGCACGAGAACTTCATCCTGCCCTTGTCTCATGACGAGGTGACACACGGCAAGTGTTCGCTCCTCACCCAGATGGCGGGGCATGACGACTGGCAGAAGTTCGCAAACCTTCGCCTCCTTTTCGCCAACCAATGGGCACAACCGGGCAAGAAGCTGCTTTTCATGGGAGGGGAATTCGCTCAGCGCGACGAATGGCGCTATGACCGCAGCCTCGATTGGCATCTCCTGCAATGGGAACCCCATCTGGGCGTGCAAAGGCTGATCGCCGATCTCAACCGTCTCTACCGCGAGACGCCGGCCTTCCACGAATTTGATGCCGAGCACTCCGGCTTCGAGTGGATCGATTGTTCGGACTACGCCGCGAGCGTGATCGCCTTCCTGCGCTACGGACGAGACCGCGGCCGGCCGGTTCTGGTCGCGCTCAACGCCACTCCTGTCCCGCGCCGGGGCTACCGCTTGGGCGTCCCCCGGGCAGGTTTCTGGAGAGAGCTCCTCAACAGCGACGCCCGCGAGTATTGGGGCGGCGGCATGGGCAATCTCGGTGGGCTCAAGACCCAAGCCGTGTCTTCGCACGGCCGGCCCTGCTCTCTTCTGCTGACCCTGCCGCCGCTGGCCGCGGTGATCTTGACCCCGAGCTAGGAGCCCGAACGATGTACGTCGTGATGGTGGCTTCCGAGTGCTCGCCGGTCGCCCAGACCGGGGGGTTGGGAGACGTCGTCTGCGGGCTGAGCCGCGAGCTCGAGATCCGGGGCAACGCGGTCGAGATCATCCTCCCCAAATACGACCGCATGCGCTATGACCGCATCTGGGGGCTGTCCAAAACCTTCGACGATCTCTGGGTGCCCTGGTACGGCGGCGCCATCCACTGCGGCGTCTGGTTCGGCTTCGTGGAGGGGCGCAAGTGCTTCTTCATCGAGCCGCACTCCAGGGACAATTTCTTCGGCAGGGGCGCCTATTACGGCATGAACGACGACGCCCTGCGTTTCGCCTTCTTCAGCAAGGCGGCTCTCGAGTTCCTGCTCAAGGCCGGGAAACGTCCCGACGTCATCCATTGCCACGACTGGCAAACGGGGCTGCTGCCGGTGCTTCTCTTCGAGATGTACAAATACCACGGCATGCCCCACCAGCGCGTCTGCTACACGATCCACAACTTCAGGCATCAGGGCGTGGCCGGCGCCGAGATCCTCCGGGCCACGGGACTCAACCGCCCCGAGTACTATCTTCATCATGACCGGCTGCAAGACAACCTCAACCGCCACGCCGTCAACTTCATGAAGGGCGGCATCGTCTATTCGAACTTCGTCACGACGGTCTCTCCCCAGCACGCGTGGGAGGCGCGCCACACCGACCAGGGGCATGGCCTTGGCCACACCCTGAGCGTCCATGCAGGAAAGTTCGACGGCGTCCTCAACGGCCTCGACTACGACGCGTGGAACCCCGAGACCGACTCCTTCATCCCCCATCGCTACAACGCGGATACCGTCCAGGACAAGTACCGCGACAAGGAGGCCCTGCGGCACAGGCTTTGGCTGCGCCAGGACTTCAAGCCCGTCATCGCCTACGTCGGCCGCTTGGACAACCAGAAGGGCCTCCCTCTCATCCGCCACGCGCTCTTCTACGCCCTCCAGCACGGGGCGCAGTTCGTGCTTCTGGGATCGAGCTCGACGCGCGAGATCGGCGAGCAATTCTGGCAACTCAAGCGCCGCTTCAACGACCACCCGGACTGCCATCTGGAGCTGGGCTTCAACGGCGAGCTCTCCCACCTCGTCTACGCGGGGGCGGATCTCCTCGTCATGCCGAGCCTCTACGAGCCCTGCGGCTTGGCGCAGATGATCGCGCTCAAATACGGCACGGTGCCCGTCGTGCGGGCGATCGGAGGGCTCTGCGACACCGTGTTCGACGCCCACTATTCCAACAAGCCGCTCGCGGAGAGAACCGGCTTCGTCTTCCACCAAGCCGACGCCAGGGCCGTCGAGTCGGCGCTGCACCGGGCCGTCGGCCTGTGGCATTCCTACCCGACGGAGTTCCGCAAGCTCATGCTCAACGGCATGCGCCGGGATCATTCCTGGAACGCCGCTGGGAGGAAATACCTGGAACTCTATGATTACATCCGCCACAAATAAAGAAGAGCTTCCGCCCATCTGCGGTTTGGAAAGGCAGGTCGAAGGCGCCCTGCGCGAAAGCGCCGGGCGCACGGTCTTCCTCGAGGAGAGCGGCGTCGATTTCGGCCGCATAAGAAGCGCCTGCGCCGTCGCGCTGCACATGCACCAACCCCTGATCCCGGCCGGCGGCGGCGATCTGCGGACCGCGGCGATCGTCAGCAATTTGAAATACATGCTGGACAACCCCGGCATCGGCGACAACCACAACGCCCCCGTTTTCATCCAGTGCTACAAGCGCATGGGCGATTTCATCGCGCGGCTGCTCGACGAGGGAAAACAGCCGCGCGCGATGCTGGAATACTCCGGGACCCTTCTCCACGGCATGCGCCAGATGGGCCTCAACGACGTGTTCGACAGCCTCAAGAAGGCGACCTGCGACCCGGGCTACCGGCGGGCGGTGGAGTGGCTGGGCTGCCCCTGGGGCCACGCGGTCGCCCCATCGACGCCCGTGCTGGACTATCGCCTTCACGTGAAGGCCTGGCAGCAGCACTTCGCCGCTATTTTCGGCATGGAGGCGCTTCAACGCGTGCGGGGGTTTTCGCCCTCGGAAATGGCGCTGCCCAATCACCCGGAGGTCGCCTACGAGTTCGTCAAAACGCTCAAGGATTGCGGCTTTCAATGGGTCTTGGTCCAGGAGCACACGGTCGAGCGCCCGGAGAACGGGCACGGGCCGCGGCACAAGCATCTTCCCCACCGCCTGATCTGCCGCGACTCCCGGGGCGAAAGCGCCTCGATCGTCGCGGTGATCAAGACCCAGGGCAGCGACACGAAGCTCGTCGGCCAGATGCAGCCTTACTATGAAGCCAAAGGCCTCCGGCGCCTGGAACTAGCGGGGAAAATGGTGCCGCCGCTTGTGACTCAGATCGCCGACGGCGAGAACGGCGGCGTGATGATGAACGAGTTCCCGCCGAAATATTTCGAGGTCGTCCGGGAGGCCTCGGGCTCCGAGACGCCGCTCATGAACGTGACCGAGTACCTGGAGCATCTCTTCGCCGCCGGGGTCCGGGAAGAGGATCTCCCCGTCCTTCAGCCGCTCATGCAGAAGCGCATATGGGAGCGCCTCCGTCCCGGAGAGGGCCCGGAAAAACTCGAAAGCGTCCTCAAGCAGCTCCGTCAAGAGGATTCGCGCTTTCACATGGAGGGAGGCAGCTGGACCAACAACATTTCGTGGGTCCGCGGCTACGAGAACATGCTGGGCCCCATGGAGAAGGCCAGCTCCCTTTTCTATGAGAAGGCGGTCAAGACGAAAATCTCAAGCTCGGAGCCCCGCTACCGCAACGCTCTTGTCCACCTGCTGACCTGCCAGACGAGTTGCTACCGCTATTGGGGCCAGGGCGCATGGGTCGACTACGGCCGCGAGATCTGCCGCCGCGCCATGGAGATACTCCAGCATGATTTCCAGACATAAAGGAGAATGAAATGACGATTCCGAAAAAACTCGACGACGCCGCTTCGCGACTCACGGCGGCCTCCTGGCGCATCGACGAGGTCAGGAGAAAGAAATCCGCCTCGCTCCAAAGCCACGAAGAGTGGCTCAACGCCCTCACCGAGTTCGCCCAGGCCCTGGCCGATCTCCACAGCGCCAACAACGAATCGATCCACGAGAAACTCCATGAGCTGGCGGGAAGGGCCGGCTTGGGCCGCTTCCGCCCGGCCGCCAAGCCTTAAGCGTGCCGTCCTCGGCCTTCGCGAACCGCGTCCCGAAAGGCTCGCTCGCGCGCTCAAGCGTTCGCGCGAGCCACGCGGCGTCCTCGCCCCGCGCCTTTTCAACTCGGAACCGTTTCACTCGTGTCGGCACGAGCTCCATCTTAAGAAGCATCCCCGAGCCCGGATCGAAGCTCGGGAAATACATGAAGCCGAGCTCGCCGCGGAAGGCCTCGTAGCCCACGATGCCCTCGTAATCGTCGATGAAATCGCCGCAGCCGTAAAAGATCGGCTTCCCCTCGAAAATTTCGATGCCTCTCGGATGGTGCGAGGAATGGCCGTAGACCGCGTCCACGGCGCCCTCCCCGATGAGAGAGCGCGCGAAGTCCGAGTGCTCCCGCGGGATCTCGTAACCCCAATTGCTTCCCCAATGAATCGATAAAACGACAATGTCCCGGGGCCTCCGGAATTGCCGGATGTGCCGGGCGACGCTCCGGCGCTGGCGGCGACCGAAGCCGTCCAGCAGCCAAAGCCCGGCCCGGCCTTCGGCCGCGGCCCAACTCTCGGGAACGCCGCTTGACGACGAAGCGAGGGCGAAGACAAGCACGCGGCCCTGCCCGGGCAGCGGGATCACGGCGGGCGCCCGCGCCCTCTCTTCATCCCCCCCCGCGCCGGCCGTCCGGATACCGGCGGCGGCGAGCGTCATGACCGTCTCCGCGAGACCCGCCGGCCCGAAATCGAGCGCGTGGTTGTTGGCGAGCGCGCAGCAGTCGATCCCCGCGGCCGCCAGGCAGCCGACGTTTTGCGGATGCATCCGATAAAGGACCTCCTTGGGCTGCCTGTCCCGGCTGACGGTCACGGCGGCCTCAAGGTTAACAATCCTTGCATCCAGCCGCCGGCAGGACAGTTCCGCAAGAGCGTCTCCCCAGATATAGTCGAAGCCGACGGGCATCGCGATCGGACCGCTTCGCGACTCGGCGAGCCGGACGTAGTCGAGCGCGCTGCCGATCGAGGGCTCGGCAAGCGTCGGGTCGCCGGGGTGAGGCAGGATTTGGTCGACGCCTCGTCCGGGCATGACGTCCCCGCACAAAAAGAGCGTCACGGAGATCATCTCGGCGCCGTCTAGCGGGAGAGCAACGAAACGACCTTGCCTTGAGGATGCTCCGCGTCGAGCCTGGCGGCGAGGCGGCGCAGGCCCTCCGAGATGCGCACGAGGTAGGGGGAGGAGACATCGAGGCTTTTGAGGGAGTCGGGCAGCGCCCGAAGCTCCCAGGCGGCTCGTCGCCTGGATTCCTCGATCGTCGGCTGGGGCAGGCGCCGCCCCGCGCGCATGGCGGGCTCCAGCAGCGGCGCCCCGTCGACGCGCTCGCCTTCGAGGGAGACGACGTCGCCCGCGAACCGTCCGCCCTCCATGCGCCGCCAAACCTGCTTGCGGCCGGGCCAAGTGGCCTTCCCCTCGGAGCGCTTGCGGCGGGGCCGTCCCTCGTACTCCTCCAGTTTGTAGGCGCAGTCGAAATACGGAGCGTCTGCCGAGGTCGCAAGACGGGTTCCGACCCCGAAGCCGTCGATCGGCGCGCCGGCCACCAGGAGATCGCGGATCGCCCATTCGTCGAGATTGCCGCTCGCGAAGATTTTCGCGTCTCCAAGGCCGGCATCGTCGAGCACGCGGCGCACTCGCTTCGACTGGGCCGCCATGTCGCCGCTGTCAAGACGGACCCCGTCGAGGGAAAGGCCCTCGCGTTTGAGCCTTGAGCCGAGCTCGGCGGCTTTCAAGGCGGCCTCGTCCACGTCGTAGGTGTCGAGGATCAGGGTGGCGCTGTGCGGGTTGGCGCGGACGAAGGCCTTAAAGGCCGCAGCCTCGTCGTCGTGGGCCTGGACGAAGGAATGCGCCATGGTGCCCGCGGGCGGGATGCCGAAGAGAGGCGCGGCGAGCGTCGCCGAGCTGGCGTCGAAGCCGGCGAGATACGCGGCCCGGGCGGCCCAGAGCCCCGCCTCCGCTCCCTGAGCGCGGCGAAGGCCGAACTCGACAAGCCTTCGCCCCCGGGCGGCGAGCACGCAGCGCACGGCCTTGCTTGCGACCGTCGTCTGGAAATTCAGGATGTTGAGGAGCCTCGTCTCGACGAACTGCGCCTGGGGCAGGCTCGCCGTCACGCGGCAGAGCGGCTCGTCGGCGAAGGCAAGGGTGCCCTCGGGGATGGCGTCCACGTCCCCCTCGAACCGCCACCGCGCGAGGTATTCGATAAGCTCGTCGCCAAACAAGCCCGAGTCGGCGATCCAATCCAGTTCCCTCGTCGAAAACGAAAGGCCTTCCAGGTAGTCCAACGCTTGGGACAGGCCCGCCGTCATCATGAAATTGCGGCCCTTGGGAAGGCGTCGCACGAAGAGCTCGAAGGACGCCCTTCCAGTCAAGCCTTCTCGCAGGTAGGCCTGCATCATCGTCAGCTCGTAGAGGTCGGTGAGCAGGGCGCTTGATCCGGGGTTCCATGGCGCCGCCTCGATCTCCATCGCCTGCCCGACGCCCGCGCCCCGTCGGATCAGCTCATCGAAGATCCTCTGGGAGGATGCGGGGGCGGCAGCGCGCACGGCGTCCTGGAGGATCGGCTTGTAGAGGCTCTGCGGGACGAGCCACTGCGAACCGCCCTTGCCCTGGACCTGCGAGAGCGCGACGAAGCCGAGTTCAGCATTGCCTGTGTCGACGAACTGGAACGCCTGCGCGATCGAATTGCCCTG
>JAJYFI010000086.1 GCA_021790955.1 bacterium
GGGAGTCGGATTGGAAGTCGGCCGCTGAAATTGGGGAGTTGTCCGCGGCGGTGTCCGCCGCTGGAGCGGCCGAGGGGCCGTATGTCGAGCCGCCGATCATTCCAGCCGCCATCGAGGCGTCGGGATGGAGCGCTGCGGAGGAGGCCGGTTGGCCGTCGGGTTGGTCCGAGCCTCTCGAGAGCCTAGTATTTCTTGATTTCTCTTCGGAGGAGCTTTTTTGGGGGGGCACGGGCTTGGGGTATTTTTCATGGTCCGATCTTCCCGCGTCGCCGACGCCGGCGCTGAGCCCGGCCCCTGACGAGCCGCGCCGACAGTCCTTCCCGATCGCTCCCGATCTCGGATGGGGGATGCCGGGCGCCGCGGTAGCGCCCACATCTCCCCCTGCGACGCCCCCGGCCCAGGAAGCGGCGCGGCCGGAGGCGTCCTCCGAGGCGGCGGCGCCCGTGCCTTCCGAGCCCGCCATCAAGTTGGGGGAACCCAAGGCGTTTAAACTTCTTGAGGAGCCGGAATCAGGCCCCCAATCCTTCGTGGAGGGGGAGCCGTCCGGCGAGCCTGCCGCGCCGACGAATCCCGAAGCGGCGGCTCCGGAGCCGGCCGTGGCAACCGAGGCCCTCTCCGCTCCCGAACCCGCCGCGGCGCCATCCGTCCCCGAGCCGTCCGCGAACGCGCCGGCGGAGGCCCCTCCCGCCGCGGAGGGGCTTTCCGCGAGCCTGGAACCGGCCTTTTTCTCGGCGGAACCGGAGGCGGCGGCCGCCGCCGCTCCGGAGATCAAACCGTCCGCGGCCGAGGCGCCGCCCCAGTCTTCTCCCGCGGCCTTGGAGCCGCCCCCCGCCGACGACGGTCCCGTCGGCGCCACATTGTCGTCGTCCGCCGTCGCGGCCGAGGCGCCTTCTTTGTTGAGCGTTGGCCCCAGCACGCAGGAAGTGATCGCCCGCCTCGCCAAGCCGCAGACCTTGCCTTCCAAATCGGCGGCTCCGGCCGCCAAGAAAAAAACGAATCAATGGATCCTCTTCGGCGTCATAGCGTCGCTCGTCGTTTTGGCGGCGTCCTGGTACCTGTTCTGGCAGAACGGCGCGCCGAAAGAAGAGACGGCCCCCGCGGTCAAACCGGCGACGGCTCCTCCGATTGCCGCGGCGCCTGCGCCGACCGCCACGCCGTCTGTCGCGCCCCAGGCCCTCCAAGGCTCGGCGTCTCCCCTTCCCGTTTCCCCGTATCCTGCCTCAGCCCCGGAGGCTGCGGCGCAGCCTTCGCCCTCCCCGGCTGCCGTCGAGCCCGCGAAGGCCGGGACGTCGGCTTCTGACAACAAGAGCCAAGCGATCGAAATGACGAAAAGCTACCCGCTCGTCGGCAGACGCAAGAGCGTCGGCTCCCGGCTTGAAAGCTCGTTCGGGCGCAAAGGATACAAGGAGGAGTGGAGCGCGAGCCCCGAAGGGAGGGAAGGGCAGAGCCCGTATAACTTCCTCGTGCAGTACCGCGTGGTGTCCGTTTCGGGACGCGCGGAGCCGAAGCTCTATCTTTTCGAGGTCGACTTGAGCCGGCATACGGTCAAGGCCGAGAACCGCCAGGCTCGCCGGTTGTGGGCCCCGGAGAAGGCCCGTGCTGCGAGATACAGGAGCCGGTCCTCCTCGGCCGCCGCGCGAAATCCTCGCGTGGTGCGCGAGATCGTGATCCGGCCTAAATCCGCGTAAACGCCGGTTGATCGGGCGTTGCCTCGGCGGGCGCGGGTGTATTAGAATCCTTTCCATGGCGTCAATCGGCACGGTCCCGGTGAAGACACCGGATTCCCAGCGCGCGGGCGATCCGCGCTTCTGGAGCCTCATGCTCCTATTGGACATGATTTTTATCATGGTGTTCGGCGCCGTACTGGCCGGAAAGATCCACCAGTATTGGGGGGCGAACGCCTCCGCGGCCTATCCGATCCCTTCGAAAAGACATTTCGCCCAGTTCCAGGCCAAACGAATCGTTCCGCCCGCGAAGCCCACTCCCGCCGTCGCGGTCTCAAAGTCCGAGGCGGTTTCTCCGGCCGCGCCGCGACCCGGCAGCCGGGCGGCGGCGCCCGTCCCCAAGGCGCCCTTGAAGCCCTCCCTGGGAACTTCCGCTTCGGCCGGCGGCAGGCCGGTATCCCCAGCCAGGGCGATTCCAGCCGTGTTCAAGATCAGGGCGCCGCGGGCGAGGGAAGTCTATCTTGTCGGGGCATTCTTGAAGCGGGGACGGCTTCGCCTTCGCCGGGGAACGCATGGGAATTGGGAGACCACCGTGTATCTGACCCCCAACACCTATCGGTATTTCTTCCAAGTTGACCGCAAGGAAATCACCGACCCGGCCAACAAGCGCACCGACGCCCGCGGCTATTCGGTGCTGGTGGTTCCTTCCTCGGGACGCTGACCGGTCCGACGGCAGTCGCGGTTGCCGCTGCCGTCAAATCGGGTTGATAGAATCCGGTAAAAGATGACACTGGGAAATATGTTAGGATTCTTTTGTCCCCATGAAGAAAAAGCGCCGTTTGCCGCGCGCCCAGCCCGCTGGAACCCAGTCGTTTCCGAGCGAGACTCCCGAGGTGATGGACATCAAAAGGCTTGCGCGTTATTTGGGAATCGGGCGGTCCAAAATTTACGGCCTCATCCGCCAGAAGAAAATCCCGGCTTCCCGCATCGGCCGGCAATACCGGTTCTCAAAACCGCTCATCGACGCCTGGCTCAAGGAAAACCTCATTATCTCCCATGAGAGCCAGATGGGGCTTTTCGGACGCTAGTGGAATCACCCCGGCGGCGTGAGCGTGTTGCTTTGCAGAGGGAGATGTTGTAGAGTTCTGACCGAGGATGAAATCCCCCTCGAATTTGAGCGGAGGTGACGAAGGCATGGCTGAAAAAGTCCACAAGACTGGCGTCAAGCGCGCCGTAGGATACCTCTATTACATCGACAAGCAGGGCGATATCGCGCGCGCCAAGATGGCGCGCGGCGGCCGCTCCGGGGGCCGGCCCGAAAAAGTCGAAAAGCTGGGCCTCAAGAAGGAGAAAGGCTTTCTTTACTACGTCGACAAGAAGGGGGATGTCTCCCGCGCGAGGATGGTCGGCGCGTAACCTCAAGGGGTCGCGACTTGACCCTTCTTCGAAAGCCGTCCCAAGCCCCCCGGTCGCGGAAGGGGGGCTTTTTTCGTAAGGGACGGGGGGCCCCGCTGGACGTCGCGGCGTGGAAGGCGGCGGTCGAGCCTCCGGCGTATCTGGCCGGCGTTCGAGAGAAGGACCTGGCAAGGGACCCCGCGCTTTATGATCTGGCTCGCGCGCTTCACGACGAAATTTATCCCGTCATGAAGCGCTATGCCCTCAGCGGAAAATGCCTTGCCGGCGAGGAACGGCTTTTTGCCTATCCCTGGGGGGCTCAAAGCCGAGGGATGCGGCTTGACGGACCTTGCTCGGCTGCGCGCCTCGCCGCGCGCATCTCCAGGCTTTGCGGCGGACGGACTCCCCTTCTGGACCGGATTCTCCGACTTTGCGTGAAATGGTCGGCTGCGCGCCGGGCGACTTATGGCGGATAGGCTCGAGGAGGCCCGGGCGCTCTCGCGCGCCTTGTCAGCCGACCTTTTGGCTCGTATCCGTAGGGAGGTCGCGCGCCTCGACCGCGCGCCCGTTCTGGCGGTCGTTCAAAGCTCGGGAGACGCCGCGTCGTCCTATGCGGCGGGCCGCCGGAAAGCGGGCGCCGAGGCGGGCGTCCGCGTCGAGTCCACGTCCTTGCCCGAGGGGGGCTCCGCCGCCGCCGAACGCGTCATCGTGGGACTCTCGGAGGATCCCGAGATCGCCGCCGTGCTCATCGAGACGCCCGTGGCGCCGGCGCTTCGGGAGGCCCAGTTGCGATCGGCCCTCGCGCCGGCGAAAGACGCCGAGGGGCTTTCTGCCTTCAACTACGGGCGGCTGTTTTCGGCCCGCCGCTGGGAGGAGGTCGAAGAAGGCGCCTTCCCCGTTCCTCCCACTGCCCTTGCCATCGCGGCTCTGGCCCGCGGCTGCGGCGTCGAACTCAAGGGGATCGCGGCGCTTGTCGCCGGGCGATCGAACGCCGTGGGGAAGCCGGCCGCCCATCTTTTGAGCCTTTTGGGAGCGACGGTGACGATAGCGCATTCCCAGACGCGGGACCTTCCCACATTGTGCTCGAGGGCCGAGCTTCTCGTCGCCTGCGCGGGAAAGCCGGAATTCGTCGATGCCGCGTGGGTCCGCAAGGGAGCCGTCGTCATCGACGCCGGCGTCAATGTGAGAGGGGGCTCTCTCGTCGGCGACGTCGCGCCCGATGCCGCGGACCGTGCGGCGTTCATGACCCCTGTCCCGGGAGGGGTCGGCCCGCTCACGACCGCCCACCTTCTCCACAACGTTTTGCTCCTTAAGAAGCTTCAGGCCCATCCGTTGCGTAAATAAAGAATTGATATAATAAAAAAAACGGGAGAATACATTATGAAACGCGTCATCTTGTTTATCGCAGTCAACCTGCTCGTCATTCTTGTCGTCTCGGTCCTCGTCAATCTCCTGGGTATTAGGCCCTACCTCAGTTCCCGGGGCATTGATTACGTCGCGCTCCTTGAGTTTTGCGCGCTGTTCGGCTTCGCCGGCGCCATGATCTCCCTGTCGATGTCGCGCTGGACCGCCAAGATGATGATGGGAGTCCGGCTTATCGACTCGGAGCATCCGGCGAGCGCCGCCGAGTCCCGCATCGTGGACATGGTGCGAAGCCTCGCCCGGAAGGCGGAGCTCCCGGCCCTTCCCGAGATCGGCGTCTACCAAAGCCCCGAGGTGAACGCCTTCGCCACGGGCCCATCGAAGCGGCGGGCGCTGTTGGCGATCTCGTCTGGCCTGCTGGAGACGATGGACGACCGCGCCGTCGAGGGTGTGATCGGCCACGAATTGTCCCACGTGGCCAACGGCGATATGGTCACGATGACGCTCCTGCAGGGGATCGTCAATACCTTCGTCATGTTCCTCGCCTACGTGATCGCCTTCGCGATCGACAACGCCCTGCGCAGCCGCGACAGCGAGGAACGCGGCGGAGGGCTCGGCTATTTCGCCCAGTCGATCCTCATTTACGTTCTCGAGATGGTGCTCATGTTCCTCGCATCGCCGATCATCTACGCCTATTCGCGCTGGAGAGAGTACCGTGCGGACGCCGGCTCGGCGCGCCTGACCGCGCGGGAGACGATGATTCATGCCCTGGAGTCCCTGAAACGGGCGACCCGGGTTGAAGACAACCGTGCTCCAGCGCTCTCCTCTTTTAAAATCAACGGCCGCGGCCACGGGCTCTTGGCCTTGCTTTTCTCGACGCATCCCCCGCTCGACGCCCGCATCGAGGCTTTGAGGCGACCTCAATAAAAGCCCGCAAAACACACCCCGTGCCCCCGACCAAAGAGGCGAAAGCGGCGTCTCCTGAGCCGCAATTGAAGCCCTCCCATGCGCGCTTGCGCGAGCTGACTTTCCGCGCGATCGAGGGGGGCGGCGCCGAAAAAATCAAGGCGCAGAAGGCCAAGGGAAAGCTGACCGCGAGGGAGCGGATCGCCTATCTTCTCGACGAGGGCACTTTCCAGGAGCTGGACCTGCTGGTCACAAGCCGCGCGACGGCCTTCGGCATGCGCGACAAGCGCGTCTTGGGCGACGGCGTCATCGCGGGCTTCGGCCAGATCAACGGCCGCGAAGTCTGCGTCTATTCACAGGATTTCACGGTCCTGGGGGGCTCCTTGGGCCTCGCCCACGCCAAGAAGATCGCGAAGGTCATGGATCTGGCCTACGAGGCCCGAGTCCCCGTCATCGGGCTTCTCGACTCGGGCGGCGCCCGCATCCAGGAGGGCGTCGATTCCTTGGATGGGTACGCCGAGATTTTCGCGCGCAACGTCAAATGCTCCGGCGTCATTCCTCAAATCTCCGTCATCCTGGGGCCCTGCGCGGGCGGCGCGGTGTATTCCCCGGCGCTGACGGATTTCATTTTCATGGTCGAGGGGTCGAGCCACATGTTCGTGACGGGCCCCGACGTGGTCAAGGCGGCGACGGGTGAGGAGGTTTCCTTCGAGACCCTTGGCGGCTCGGGCGCCCAGGCCGCGACCTCGGGGGTATGCCACTTCGTGGCCAAGTCCGAGCCCGACTGCTTCCGCCAAGTCCGCGAGCTCTTGAGCTATATTCCCCAGAACCGCTGGGAGCGGCCCGTGCGCATCGCCAATCCCGATCCCATCCGCCGGGGAACGGCGCGGCTCGAGATGCTTTGCGAGCTCGATCCCCGCAGGCCCTACCGCATCCAGCACGTCATCTGGCAGTTGGCCGACGAGCACAAGTTTTTTGAGGTGCAGAATTGCTTTGCCAAAAACGTCGTCATTGGCTTCGTGAGGCTGGGGGGGGAAGTCGCCGGGATCGTCGCCAATAATCCCGCCCATCTGGCGGGATCGTTGGACCTCGACGCCGCGGACAAGGCGGCCCGCTTCATCCGATTCTTGAACGCCTTCAATATCCCGATTGTGACCCTGGTCGACGTCCCGGGCTATCTGCCGGGCGTCGAGCAGGAGCATGGCGGCATCATCCGCCACGGCGCGAAGCTCCTTCATGCCTACGCGGAGGCGACGGTGCCCAAAATCGCGGTCGTGCTTCGCAAGGCCTACGGCGGCGCCTACATCGCCATGAGCTCCAAGCGCCTGGGCTCCGACTTCAACTTCGCGCTCCCGTCGGCCGAGATCGCGGTGATGGGCCCCAAGGGCGCCATTGAAATCCTTTATTCGCGCGAACTCGAGAAGGCCCCCAACGACGAGGAGCGCTCCAAGCTGCGCGAACGCCTCGCCGCGGA
>JAJYFI010000087.1 GCA_021790955.1 bacterium
GAAGAGGGTCTTCAAGCGCAAGTTCTTCCCCGGCTACCTTCTCGTCGATATGAAGGTCGACGAAGAGACCTATTGGCTCGTGCGGGGGGTGCCGGGAGTGACGGGCTTCCTGGGCGACCCCAAGCCCGCGCCGCTGCCGGACGAGGAGGTCAGGGGGATCTTGGAGCTGGCCGAGGCCTCGGCCCAGTCCAAGCCCAAGCCCGCCGTGCAGTTTGAGAAGGGGGAGAGCGTTCGCATCATCGAAGGCCCCTTCCGGCATTTCATGGGCGTTGTCGAGGAGGTCAACGAGCCCAAGGCTAAGATCAAGGCCATGGTGACGATCTTCGGCCGCCCCACCCCGGTCGAGCTCGACTTCCTGCAGGTGGAGAAAGTCTGAGATCTAAGAGAGGAATCTATGCCCCCCAAAAAAGTCAAAACCCAGATCAAGTTGCAGATTCCGGCCGCCGGCGCCAATCCGGCGCCGCCCGTCGGGCCGGCCCTTGGGCAGCACGGCGTCAATATCATGGATTTCTGCAAGCAGTTCAACGAGAAGACCAAATCCATGGAGGCCGGCATGACGATCCCCGTCGTCATCACGGTGTTCGAGGACCGTTCCTTCACCTTCGTCACCAAGATGCCTCCGATCGCCTCGCTTTTGAAACGTGCGGCAGGCCTTGCCAAAGCCTCCGGGGAGCCCAACCGCAACAAGGTGGGCAAGGTCTCCCTCAAGCAGGCCCAGGAGATCGCCCAGCAGAAAATGCCGGATTTGAACACCCGCGACCTTGCGGCGGCGGTCGAAATGGTGAAGGGCACCGCGCGCTCGATGGGCATCGAGGTCGTAACTTAAGAAAGCGGTGCCAGGCTTTGACTTTTGCGGAACAAAAGTCAAAGCCTGGCACCGAAAAGGATCAGCCATGGGAAAAAGAAGCGCAGCGCTGGAAAAGGAAGTCAACGTCGAGAAGCCCTATCCGTTGGCCGAGGCCGCGGCCCTGGTCAAGAAGCTTGCGACGGCCAAGTTCGACGAGTCGGTGGAGCTCCACGTCAAGCTCGGCGTCGACCCCAAGCAGGCCGACCAGCAGGTGCGCGGCACCGTCGTGTTGCCCCACGGCCTCGGCAAGTCGAAGAAGGTCGCGGTGCTGACCCGCGGCGAGAAGCAGCGCGACGCCAGCGCCGCCGGGGCGGATCGGGTGGGCGCGGACGAGCTTATCGCCGAGATCGCGGGCGGCAAGATGGATTTCGACATCCTCGTTGCGACGCCGGACATCATGAAGGATTTGGCGAAGCTGGGCAAAGTCCTCGGTCCCCGCGGCCTCATGCCCAACCCCAAGAGCGGCACCGTCACCATGGACGTCGCCAGGACCGTCAAGGAGCTTAAAGCCGGCCGCATCGAGTACAAGACGGACGAGTACGGGATCATCCACGCCGTCGTGGGCAAAGCCTCCTTTGAGCCGGGAAAGATCGCGGACAACGCCCGTGCGGTCCTCGAGGCCCTGGTTAAGGCGAAGCCCTCGGCGTCCAAGGGGATTTACCTCCAAACCGTCTCCATGGCCTCGACGATGGGCCCCGGCGTTCCCGTGGACGCGTCGCAGAAGTTCTAGCGCTGTGCTCAGGCCTCTGGGCTACGTCCTCTGGATTCCCCTGGGCTTTGTCGGCGCGACGGGCACGGCGTTTCTGGCTTCGAATCTTTCCGGAGGCTTGTCCCGGTGGCACGCGCGCGCCGATATGTCCGCGGCAAGGCCGGCGGCGTCCGCTGATTTCGGGCTTGTCCCGGTTTTTCGCCTCAAAGACGCCTCCGGGCGATTCGTTTCCAACAAAGCCTTCGCGGGAGAGCCTTGGGTCGCCGCCTTCATCTTCACGCGTTGCCGGACGCTCTGCCCGATGATGGCGGACAGGATGCAGGCTTTGCGGAAGCTCGCTCCATGGCTGAGGCTCGTCTCTTTCAGCGTGGATCCATCCGATACGCCGGCGGTCTTGTCGCGCTACCGCAAGGAGCGGGGGCTGGATTGGACTTTTTTGACGGGCGGGCCCGGGCAAGTCGCTTCCTTGAGCGTTCGGGGATTTCATTTGGGGGCGAAGACGCCGAGAGGGGACGCTGCGGCGATCATGCATTCAAACAAGCTTGTCCTGGTGGATGCGCGAGGCCGCATCCGAGGGTATTTTGACGGCTCGGCCAGCGCCTCCGTGGCGGCGCTGGCTCATCAGGCGGCTCTTGGGAGGGGAAAACGATGAAGCGGTTCATGGCTGCGGCCTTTTCGTTGATTCTAGGGATCGGCGCCTGGACCGCCTGCGCCGGCCATCCCGAGAGCCACATGACGATAGGCGTCATCAAGGAAATCCAACATGGCGGCGACACCCTTGTCATCGATCACAAGTCCTTCCCGGGGTTTATGGAGGGGATGACGATGCCCTTCGGTCTCGCGGACCCGAAGCTGTCCCAGGGCCTTAAAGTCGGGGACCGCGTGCGTTTCACCATCACCCGGCAGGGCGACGCGTGGCCGATCACGGCCATCGAGAAGATCGGCAAGCGTCCGGCGCCTTAGGGCGCTGTCCCCGTCCGCAGAAGGGCCAGAGCCTTGGGTCCCTCGACGCCAAGGATGGCGATCCCGAGACCCAGGCTCGCGAGCCCCGTCACGCGGGCCAAAGCCGCGTAGGCGCCCGCCCATCGCCCCAGAACCCAGCCGGCGGCCCGCTCCATGAGGAGGCTCAGGCCCGCCATGCCGGCCATCGTCCCCAGGCCGAAAACGGCCAAGTAAAAGAGGGCCTCGCGGCGGCCGGGGATGAGCGCGAGGATCGCGAGCGCGACGGCGGCGCTTCCTGAAAGACCGTGAACGAGCCCGACGAGGAAAGAACGCCTGAAGGGCGGCTTGGCCCCATGGAGATGCGGGTGGGAATGCGGTGGGGAGACGGAAGCTCGGGGGTCATGTCCGTGAGCGAGGTCGTCGTGCCGGTGGGCGTGCTCGTGAGCGATAATCCGGCCGCCTCCCATCGGACGAAGGAGATTGGAGACGCCGAGCGCCGCGAGAACCGCGCCGACGGCCGACTCCGCGGCGGGCGCCCAAAAGGGAGGCAGGCGCAGCCTCGATAAAACGATCGCCCCGCCCACGAGAAAAAGCGTCAGGGCATGCCCCGCCCCCCAAGTCGTCCCCAGCCTCCAGGCGTGGCCGCGGCGCGGCGAGGAGGCGACGAAAGTCGAGACGGCGGCGACGTGATCGGGATCGGCCGCGTGCCTCAGCCCCAGCAGAAACCCCAGGCCCAGAACCGACAGGAACACGCTGTTGGTGATCGGGGAAGGAAGCCTAACCCTGTTTCCTGCCGTTACGACTTGTTTCCAGCCCGCGTGGCGTCGATTTTGTTGATAAGGTCGACGAAGTAAGGGAGCGGGTAAGCTCCGGCGACGGGAACGCCGTTGATGAGAAATCCGGGCGTTCCCATCAGCCCGAATTTTTTCGCCTCGGCCTGGTCTTGAGCGATGCGATCCTTGACTTTGGAGCTCCGGGCGTCCTTGGCGAGCTTGGCGACGTCGAGCCCAAGGGCCTTGGCGGTCTTCTTGTAGAAATCCTCGCCGAGCTCCGACTGATGCTTGAAGAATTCGTCATGAAGCTTCCAGGCCTTTTTCTTGTTCTGGAGGGCCGCGGCGTAGAACCATTCGGCGGCGGGCATCGCGTTGGGATGCATGGGGAGGGGATTGTTCTTATAGACGAGGCGCAGGTCGTTGCCGTACTTGGCGCGCAAGGCGTCCACTGTTTGCTCGGCTCGGCTGCAGTACGGGCATTGAAAGTCCGAGTATTCGATGAGAGTGTATTTGGCGTCGGGGTTTCCCTCGGTCAGGGACCACGAGTGAATGACGGGCTTATACGGGTTCTTGATCGCCTCCGCGGTCTTCTGCTTTTGCTCCTCCTCGCGCTCCTGCTGCTGGCGCATCATCTCCTGCTGGTAGGCCTTCTGGAAGACCTCCATGAACTCCTTCGGGTGGTCCCGGATCAAGTCGAACACGATCTCGGGATTTTTGTCCAGGACGGCTTTCAGGTCTTTCTTGGAGATGCTGGCCGCCGCGGCGGAAAGGCCCGAGGCGGATAAAATGACACCGGCGAGAAGGGCGGAAATTTTTTTCACGTTCGTCGTTTCCTCCAGCGTTAGGCTGTCTTGGCCGTCTCGGTCCAGCAAGGAAGGATAGCATTTTCTATAATAAATCTCCGTGAACCCCAAGACGGCGTCTCCGCCTGCAAAAAGCCCCTCCCTGCTGCGCTTTTGCGGGACCCCCTTCGGCTACCGTCGCCGGAAGACGCGGGTTGTCATGGTCGGCAAGGTCGGCATCGGCGGGGAAAACCCCATACGCCTTCAATCCATGACGACCACCGACACGATGGATGCCGACGCGACCTATCGCCAGACCGTGAGCCTGGCCCGCGCGGGCTGCGAGATCGTGCGCATCACGACGCCGACCGTGAACGACGCCCGAAAGATGGGGGAGGTCAAGGAACGTCTCGTCAGGGGGGGCCTCGACGTCCCCTTGGTCGCCGATATCCACTTTTCGCCGCAGGCGGCGATGGAGGCCGCCGAATACGCCGAGAAGGTGAGGGTCAATCCCGGCAATTTCGCGGACACGAAGCGTTTTCTCCGGCGAGAGTACACCGACGCCGAGTACGCCGAGGAGCTCGATCGCATCGAGGAGGTTTTCGGGCCTCTCGTCGACAAACTCAGGCGATTGCGTCGCGCCCTGCGCATCGGCGCCAATCACGGCTCCCTCTCCGACCGCATCATGAACCGCTATGGCGACAGCCCCTTGGGGATGGCGGAGAGCGCGCTCGAATACCTGGCCGTCTGTGAGCGGCGCGGCTTCCACGACGTCGTTTTCTCCATGAAGGCTTCCAACCCCAAGGTGATGATCGAAGCTTACCGGCTTTTGGTCGCCCGCCTCGACGCCGAGGGGCGCGATTACCCGATCCATTTGGGCGTCACCGAGGCCGGCGGGGGGGAGGATGGACGCATCAAGTCCGCGATCGGGATCGGCGCCCTCTTGGCGGACGGCATCGGCGACACGATCCGAGTCTCTTTGACCGAGGATCCCGAGCTCGAGATTCCAGTCGCGCGCGACCTGGCCAAGCCGTTCCAGGGGAGGCCCGCCGTGAAGCCCCTTCGCGGGACGCAGGGGCTGTCCTATTGCCTGGACTCCTTCGATTTCAGGCGCCGCGAGACGGCGCCGATGACCCTGGGGCCGATGCGCCTGGGAGGGGAGGAGCCGGTCAGGGCCCTGGCGGCCGCGGGCCGGGGCCCGGCCTCCGCGTCGACCTTGCAAAGCGTCGCGGCCCGAACCCGCGACATCCTGCCGGAGATCCTGTCCTTCGAAATCCGCTTCCAAAAAGATCTTGACGCGGCGGCGAAGGCCGCGGCCTTCCGCACCACGTCGAAGCTCTCGACGGCGATCGCCGGCATCTTCCCCGGCGAAAAGCCTTCCGAGCTCTGGAAGATGGAGACGTTCGATCTTGTCGGCCTCTCCCATCCCTCCCTGCCCGCCTTCGATTCGTTTTTGGAACTCGCCTCGTCGCGTCGCAAGCCGATTCTCATCGAGGCTCGGGACGCGGATGCGGCGATGGAGTTGCTGGGGCGGGCCCGGACCCGCGGTCTCCCCGCGATGGTCGGCCTTGCAGGCGCGGAGAAAGACGAAGCCGATCTTCTCAAGGAATATCGCAAGCTCGCGTCCATGGCCGCAGGAGCGCCGATGCTCATCCGCGCCCCTCGTCACGACGACGAGGAGCGCCGGGTTTTAGGAGCCTCTTTGCTGATTGGAAGCCTGCTTGCCGACGGCGTCGGGGATGCCGCGGCGCTCGACGGCCCGCTCGATGCTTCCCGGTCGCTTGAGCTTCTTTTTAACATCCTTCAAGGGGCTGGCTCGCGGGTCGTCAAGGCCGAATTCGTCTCCTGCCCCTCCTGCGGCCGCACCCTGTTCGACTTGCAGAGCACGACGGAACGCATCCGTCGGAGGACGGGCCATTTAAAAGGCGTCAAGATCGCCGTCATGGGCTGCATCGTCAACGGTCCGGGCGAGATGGCGGATGCCCATTTCGGCTACGTGGGCGGCGCCCCGGGCAAGATCAACCTCTACGTCGGCAAGGACTGCGTCAAGAAGGGCATCCCGTCCGAGGAAGCCGTCGACGCCTTGATCGCCCTGATCAAGGCCCATGGCAAGTGGGTGGAGCCGGCGAACGCCGCCGGCGAAACCGCGGCGGCTTAGCGCTGCGTCCGCTCCTCCAAAACGTCACAATAAGTTTACTCCGCGGCAATTGCCTTATTTGACCGCCAGCCTCTACAATGAGGGCGTCGTCGATGGCGGGAGTCGCGCGGCTGTGTGCCGCAGGGAGGTGGACGATCATGGCAGTCATGTCGCCGGTCGAGATTTTTCGAACGCCGCGCAAGCACGAGGGTGGCATCACCACGGGCAGCGCGGACTCGTCGTACCGAGCTTTCGAGGCCCTCTACGCCACCTACGTCGCCATGCCGATCATCGTGGGGCTCGGGATGGCGCTCGGGGCGCTTGTGAACTGGCAAAGCTACCTCGCGCCCGCCTTGGGACTAGGGCATGCGGGCGCCACCGCCCTCGTCAGGGTCGCGGGTCTTCTTGAAATCGCCCTCGGGGCCTTCGTGGCGGTGAACCCGCGCGTGGGGGCTCAAACGGCCGCAGCCTGGCTGTGGGTGGGGGCGCTCAACTTCCTCATCACGCCGGGGCACAAGGGCCTTCTCATCTGCCTTTTGACCCTGTCGGCGGGTGCGTCGGCGTTGGCGCAGTTGGCGGAGGAGTTCGGCGGACGCTCGTTGTAGG
>JAJYFI010000088.1 GCA_021790955.1 bacterium
CCGGAATCCGCGGAAATCGGTATGGTGTCACCGGATTTCTTATAATTTCCCTTAATATGTCCCGGCGAGGCCTCGCCGTTTTCGTCCTTTCCTGCCTCGCGGCCTCCCCGCTCCAAGCCTGGGAGCCCGCCGCGCTCGGCATCAAGCCCCTGAACATGGGAGACGTCAAGGGAATCAAAATCGGCCTCTACGGCTTCATGGAGAACGACTTCATCTTCGACACGACCCAACCTTCCTTCTTCGAGGAAGAAGACAACACCTTGGTCCCCAAGCCGAACACCTACGCCGGCTCTCACGGCCGCAACTTGATGAGCATCCGCAACAGCCGCCTGGGCATCGACGTGCAGCTCCCCGAAACCCCGTCGGGGATCAAGACGGACGCCGTCTTCGAGGTCGACTTCCTCGGCAACCAGGGCGTCAACACCCTTCCCGGCCAGTCGGGAACGGGAGTGCAGTCGGAGAACAACTATTTCAACAACCCGGCGCTCCGCGTGCGCCATGCCTACGTCGACGTGGGCTACAAACGCTTTCAGGCGCTTGTCGGCCAGACCTGGTCGCTCTTGGGCTTCCAGCCGGACTACTTCCCGGGCGAGGTCGTCGTCCAGCCGACCCCGGGGCAGCTTTACCGCCGCTTCCCCCAGATCCGCGCGACCCAGGATTGGGATTTCAGCTCCGACTGGGACTTGGAAGGCGCGGCCGACGCCGCCCGTCCCGCCGCGATGAACTCGGGGGCCCCCATGGCGCAGGGCGGGCTTCGCCTCCTTTCGACGAAATACTACGGCGCCTCGGTCAATAACACCCAGACCGCCCCGGTCGCCCTCTCCGCGGCCTTAAGCGGCGATCTCATCCCGACGACGGCCTACGCGAACGGCGCCGCGGGGACGACCAACGGCTACGCCGCGGCTTTTGATTTCCTTGTTCCTCTCGTCGCCTCGAAGGACCCGCGGGATCTCGGCAACACGTTGAGCTGGGTCGGCGAGGGGACCTATGGAGCGGGCCTGGGCGGCCTGGAGCTGGTGAATCTCACGTTCGGCCTTCCCCAGGTGGGCAACGGCAGCGCCGTCTGCCCCGGCGCGCCCACTCTCGACCCGGGGATCGCGGGGTGCACCGGCTCCAACTCGATCGACCTCATTCGAGCGGAGAGCTTGCGTACGGACCTGGAATACGTCTTCCCGGACAAGGAGTGGACGACCTCGGCCGGTTATGCCCAGGTCGATGGCCTCAACCTGGGGGAATTCACGGCGGCGCTGTCTTCTGCCGATCAACTCGGCATCGCCCCCAAGATCCAGTTCGGCTACGCCGATCTCTTCTACGAGCCTCTCAAGTGGCTGCGCTTCGCGTTCGAGTGGAACCAGACCCGCGACACCTACAACGACGCGAGCGCCCGTTTCGCGGTCAACAACCGCTACCAGTTCACGACCTTCTTCGTATTCTAATCGGAGACGTCCCTGTCCGTTCCGTCGCCTTCCGGGGCCTTCCGCAGCCTTCTTTTGCTTTCCTTTTTCTTGCGGCTCCAGGCCGAGTAGATGAGGCCGGCCTCGGCGCCGGGAAGAGCCCCCGAGGGCCCGAGGAGCATCATCCCGCCGAAGACGCCCGTCATCGTGTCGGAGACGGTGTGGGCCTTCTCGTTGTCGGAGTCGAGATGCCGGCTGATCCCGTAGAGGAGGCCGACCATCCCGCCCGCCAAGAATCCCATGAGCCCGAAGCGCAGCCCGCCGACCCCGGCGCCCACGGCGACGTCGATCCCCGTCAGCAGCTTGTCGCGATCGCTCGGCTGGGAGCTCGTGTTTCCGGCGCCCGAGGGAGGAGCCGGGACATCGCCGTAGCGCCCAAGGCCGCCCGACTCTCTTTCGGTTCGAGGAAGGGGACGGCCGCGGCTTGAGCCTTCGACGACCGCCTCCTCCCCGCCGGAGAGGTTTCCAAGAGCCCGGCCCGTGGCCGCCTCCCCGAACGCCGCGCCGCTGGCCGCCTTGCCGGCCTCGAGGTCCTGGGCGTTAAGCGACGCCGCGGCGAGCCCCGCCAGTCCCGCCGCCAGGATGATCCTAGTGATTTTCATGTTCGCACCTCCTATGTCCATCCCTTTAAAGGAGGTCTTGCGCGAGGGGGACGCGAGCGCCCGGGTCTGCGGGCCTCAATAATTCCGGGACCTTCGGCCCTCAGGGGGCTTGGCGGGAAAGCCAGTCGGCGAGCGCCGGGGCCTGGGCTTTGACGCGCACGCCCAGGTCGATCTCCTCGAGCGCCTGCCGGAGGCTGCGGCGGGCGGAGGGGACGTCGTTGTCCGGCCGGGCAAAGAAGCGCTCGACCTCCTCCCGCCATGCCGGGCTCCAGAGGGCGGAGGTCGCGGCGATGACGCGTTCGGCGCCCTTCTCTCCCGTCTTGGCGCGCAACTCGCGCCAGCGGGACGTGATGAAGCTCCACGCCTCGGCCTGGGCCTTGGGGTTGGCGAGAAGAACCGTCGCCGGCTTCCAGGCGTCCTGGCCGCGCACGTCGCAGGAGAGCGAAAGCTCGAGCAGCCGCCGCGCAAGCGTCGGCTCGGGGAAGAAGGCCATCGCGCGCAGGTAATCGTCTCGCTCCTCGGGGGAGCGCGCGGCCTTCATCTTGGCCTCGTAGGTTCCGAAGAGCGCGGCGTCCCCGCGGCGCGCGCCGATCTCGAGGACGGGGCGCGCGAGGGCCGGGTTGAGGGAGGCGGGGTCCTCCAGGTAGCGCTTCAAGCGTTCCTCGATCTGGGGGCCCAGGACCTTGCCCGGGGCGATCGTCCCCAAGGCTCCCAGCACCGAGGCGCGGGCGAGCTCGGTCTCGCTGTCGCCCGATTTCCTGGCGCCCCAGCCCAGCCTCGCCCAGTGCGGGGCAAGGAAGCGCTCGGCGAAGGCCGCGAAACGTCCCCGCTCCGGCTCGGCCTCGACGAGGCGGTCCCAGAGGAGCTTGAGGAGCCCGCACTCATGCTGCAAGACGATGCGCGACTTGTCCGGGGCCAGGGCGCTCAAGTTGTCCATGAAGCCGCCCATCGCGATGGCGCCGGAAACCGTCTCGGCCCAGGAGTCGCCCAAGAATCCCGCCCGCTCCGAGGGATCGAGGCTCTTGACGAGCCGCGGCCGCAGGTCCGAGAGGAGGGCCCCCTCGAGAGCCGAGCGGTAAAACCCGGTCTGGCCCTCGTTGGGATAGAGCCAGGAAAGCGCCCCGCGCCCCGGCAGGGTGACGCGGGTCGCAGGCTTGTCGGCCACGATGCGAAGGGCCCGGGGCGTCTTGTCGGAGGCGGTTTTAAAGCGCATGACGACGGGGATCGTCCAGGTCGCGGCCGGGGCGGCGCCGCCCGCGGCCATGAAGCGCGACTGGGAGATCTCGACGGAGCGGCCGTCCGCGGAGGGTTTGACCTTGACGAGGGGAAAGCCCGGCTGGGTGAACCAATCCTTGGCCATCTTCGAGATCGGGACCTTGGAGGCCCGCTCCAGCTCCCGCCAGAGATCCCGCGCCTCGGTGTTTTTGTAGGCGTAGCGGCGCATGTAGCTGCGGATGCCCTTTTGAAAGGAGCTTTCGCCCAGGTAGCGCTCCATCATGCGCAGCACGGCCGCGCCCTTCTCATAGCTGAGCACGTCGAATTGCGCCTCGATCTCCGCGATCGTCGTCGCCCCCGACTCGATGGGACGGGTGTTCTTGAGCGCATCGGTGTCCAGCGCCCCCGCGACGGCGTTCTGGAAGTCGAGCCACGACATCCAGCGAGGCTTCCAGGCGCCGACCACCTTGTAGGAGCCCCAGGTCGCGAAGGCCTCGTTGAGCCAGAGGTCGTTCCACCACTTCATGGTGACGAGATCCCCGAACCACTGGTGGACGATCTCATGGCTGACCACCTCGGCGACGCGGCGCTGGGACCGCGTCGAGGAGAGCTTGGGGTCGACGAAGATGGCGGAATCCCTGAAGAAGATCGCCCCCCAATTCTCCATCGCCCCCGCGGAGAAGTCCGGCACCGCCACGAGGTCGAGCTTGGGGAGCTGGTAGGGGATCCCGAAATAGGAGTTGAGCCAGGAGACCGACTGCTGGGCGGCCTTCAGGGCGAAGGCGGTCTGGTCCATCTTGTCGGGGGTGGCCCAGACGTTGATCCGCGTCTTGCCCGCCCGCCCCGAACGGCATTGGAGCCTGGCGACCGCGAGGGCGACGAGGTAGCTCGGCATCCGCGGCGTCTGGTCGAACGCGACGGTCTGCCAGCCCGCCTGGCTCCGGCGGCTCTTGGCCGGCATGTTGGAGAGGACGGTGAGGCCCTCGGGGGCGGTGACGGCGAGGTTGAAGACGGCCTTGGCCTCGGGCTCGTCCACCGAGGGGACCATGCGCCTGAAGTCCGCGGGCTCAAATTGCGTGAAGGCGTAGCGCTCCTCCCGGCCCTCGAAGCGGTAGCTCGAGGCGTAAAGCCCGCGCATGTCGCGGCCGAGCTTGCCGGAGTAGGAGATCGCGATCGACAGCCGCTTGCCCGCGGGGACGGGCTTCTCAAGGCGCCAGGAGAGGGCCTGCGCCGGCGCGTCGTAGACGACGGCGCCCGCGGGCGCCGCCACGCCGTCGAGAGAGGCTTCTTGAACGTGGAGGCCGATCGCATGAAGGACGACGCGGTCGAGGCTTTTCGCCGAGCGCGCCGCGATCACGACCGTGCCTTCAAAGGTCCCGGCGTCGGGGTCCACCTTGAGCGAGATCGCGTAGCTCTCCGGACGCAGGAGCTCGTAGAGCCGGGGAGGGGCGGGAGCCGCGGCGGGGGCTTTCGCCGGCGGCTCCTGCGCTTTGGCCGTCTCAGAGATTTGCGAGGTGCTCGTCGTTGGCATGGCGTGCGCGCTCCTTGGAGGATCGATCGCCGGGCCTTCGGCTCGCGGGCTTGGCATGCCCGGCAGGGCCATGAGAAAGCCCAGAGCGAGCCCGGCTCGGCCGGGTTGGCTGCCGCTTATTTCCCTCCGGATTTGGAGGAATCCTTGAGGGTGTCCTTGCCCGTCCAGAAATGAATCGAGTTGAGGACGACGGCGTCGGCCGTAGCCGCCACCTGGTAGACCGGGATGATCACGAAGGCGACGAAGACGGCCTCGTTGGTCCACTTGGCCTGCGTCGCGCGGCTCTTGGCGGGGGCGTTCGTGGCGACGCTCTCGCCCAGTCGTCCGTTCCAATGGTGGAGGTCCTTCGTGAGGGTGAAGGGCCCGTAGCAGGCGCAGAGAGACGTGCTCAGGGCCAGGGCGGCGGCGGCCAGCCTGTGAAAAGGGGGATTTTTCATAGGGAGGGATCATACCATAGAAATAGGTATTGTGTCCCCGGATTTCCGCTGTTATAATACTCCCGGTTTTCGATCCCTATAGCAGACACCGCATAGCAGACACCGCAACGTGATCATCAGCCGCACGCCCTTCCGCGTCTCTTTCTTCGGCGGGGGCACCGATTATCCCGCCCACTTCGTCGACCACGGCGGCGCCGTCCTCGCGACCACGATCGACAAGCACTGCTACATCACCTGCCGCTACCTGCCGCCCTTCTTCCGGCATAAAAGCCGCATCGCCTACTCCAAGATCGAGCTCGTGGGCGATCTCGAGCAGATCGAGCACCCGGCCGTGCGCGAGGTCCTGCGCTTCATGCGGATCACGGAGGGAGTCGAGATCCATCACGACGCGGACCTCCCGGCGCGCACGGGCCTTGGCTCCTCCTCCTCGTTCACGGTCGGGCTCCTCCACGCCCTTTATGCGCTGAGGCAGAGCATGCCGACCAAAAACCAGCTCGCCCGCGAGGCGATCCGCATCGAGCGCGATGTCCTTAAGGAGAACGTGGGCTCCCAGGACCAGGCCTCGGCCGCGTACGGCGGCTTCAACAAGATCGTCTTCAACCCCGACCACACCTTGACGCTCGCTCCGGTGATCCTGCCCCAGGAGCGCCTGTCGCGCTTCCAGGATCATCTCATGCTTTATTTCACGGGGTTTTCCCGCACCGCCTCCGAGATCGCCAAGGAGCAGGTCGAGAACACGGCCGCGAAGAAAGCCGAGCTCTTGCGGATGCGCCGCATGGTGGATGAGGCCGTCGACATCCTCTCGGGTTCGGGGGACTTGGGCGATTTCGGGCGCCTTCTCCATGAATCGTGGACGTTGAAGCGGGGCCTCTCAAGCCGCATCTCGACGCCGTTGATCGATGAAATCTACGAGACGGCGCGCTCCTCCGGCGCCTTGGGCGGCAAGCTCCTGGGCGCGGGCGGGGGCGGCTTCGTCCTTCTCTTCGCGCGGCCCGAGGAGCAGCCCGCGATCAAAAAGAGGCTGTCCAAGCTTCTCCTGGTGCCTTTCAGGTTCGAAAGCGCGGGAAGCCACATCATCTTCTACGACCACGCGACCGCCACCCGCAACGACCTCGACGGCCCCGGCCGCTTGGCGGCGGGGCCGGAGCGGGGGCCCGTCGTCATCCCCGCGAAGTGACGGACCTCCCGTCGATGGACGCCGTCATCCTCTGCGGCGGGTTGGGGACCAGGCTTCGGGAGGCGGAGCCGGGCCGCCAGAAGACCATGGTCGAGGTGGGGGGGCGGCCGTTTCTCGATCGCGTCGTCGGCTGGGCCGCGGGGGCGGGGCTCAGGCGCTTCGTCCTTTGCGCGGGCTACCGCTCGGAGGAGGTGCGGCGGCACTTCGCGGAGGGCCCGAATCATGCGGGGCTTGATTTCGTCGTCTCCGAAGAGGACCGCCCGCTCGGGACCGCGGGGGCGCTCGCGCGCTGTCGGGCGCTTTTGCGGGGGAAAACCGCGCTCGTCGTGAACGGGGACTCCCTCTGTCCGCTCGATTTGAGGGCGTTCGCG
>JAJYFI010000089.1 GCA_021790955.1 bacterium
CGCGGGCCTGGCGCTGCGGCGCAAGGGGGATTGGGCGTGACGCGCATCAACCTCCTCCCGCCCGAAAGACTGGCCCAGCTGCGCCAGAAGTTGTTCGTGCGCGGCGCCGTCTTTTTCCTCGCGGCGGCCGTCGCCGTCGTGGGGGTCGCGGACGTTCTCTACGCCGCCCGCGCGCGCCGCCTGGCCCAGTTCGCGGCGAACCAGGACGACGAGCTCGCGGCCATCCAGGGCTTGGATGTCCAAATCCAGGCCGCCAAGCGGACGCTCAAGGCCTACCAGGACCGGATCGCCGATTTCAAGAACCTGCGGAAGGCGCGGCGCTTTTACCCGCAGTTTTTCTCCGATTTCGTGCGCAGCGTCCCGGATGGCGTGACGGTCGAGTCGCTCGCGACCAGGGGGGGCGGGACGAAAGCCGCCCCGCTTTCGGTCGAGATCTCGGCCACCGTGGCCGGCTTTGTCGACGTGCTGGCGTGGATCGTCGCGATGGAGTCGCTGCATTTCTCCGATCTCGACCTGGACGGCCCCCTGAGCGCGAGCGGCGCCGGGGCGTC
Organism: bacterium; assembly: GCA_021790955.1. Taxonomy (GTDB): domain Bacteria; phylum Elusimicrobiota; class Elusimicrobia; order UBA1565; family UBA9628; genus JAJZAK01. The sequence goes on from JAJYFI010000089.1 coordinate 552, forward strand.
GATGCGGCTCAAGGTCAAGCTCAAGGGACGCTATACGCCGGCCCTTTGAGGCGCTCCCGGCATGGGTAATATCGATTTCGCCAATCTTCCCAAAGAAGTTCTCCAGGTGGTCGTCCTGGGGCTGGCGCTCCTTGGCGGGGGCGGGTGGGCCTACGTCACCTACCGCTGGAGCCCGCTGGCGGACAAGATCGCCGCCCTTCATAAGCGCATCGACGCGAACGGCAAGCTTATCGACGGGGCGCGAGGGCAGCAGGCGGATCTCCAGGGAACAATGAAGAGGCTCCAGGAGGCCCAGCAGGAGGCGGCCGCCGCGGGGGCGGAATTCCCGCTCGTCTCGATGCGCGAGAACATCAACGCGATCGTCACGATGGAGATCCTGATGGGGAAATACGGCGTGACGGTCGAGAACATGACCGTGGCGGCCCCCAAAAAGACCGAGTCCTACGTCGAGCTCCCGATCAACATGAGCGTCCGGGGGCCCTTCCAGGGGATCGCGAGCTCGATCGCCGCCCTGGCCCTCCAGCCGCGGCTCTATAATTTCCAGGACGTTTCCTTCGCGGGGCCCGAGTCGGATTCGGTCCTGCCGGCGAAGATCACGATGCTGCTCTACGAGCGGTCGCTCTAAATGGAAACCGAAGAAAATCCCGGCGGCGCGCCCGCGCCCGAACCGCCGGCGGATCCGATGCCTCCCGATCCCGCGCCGGAGGCGCCCGCGCCCGCCCCCGGCGCGCCTGCGGGATGGGCGGCGCGGACGAAGGCGTGGATCGAGAGGACGCCGCGCGCCCGGTGGCTGGTCGCCGCCGTCCCCGCCGCGATCCTCCTCGCCGTCTTGGCCGTCTTTCTCCCCCGTTTTGGGAAGCGCGCCCCGACGCCGGTCCGGGCGGTTCCCCATTATCCGCCGCCGATCTCGCCGCCGCGGGCCGCCCCGCTCCCTTCCGTCTCGTCTCCGCCCGCCGCAAAGCCGGCGCCGGCGAAGCCCGCCGCGACGCCTCCCGCCCCGGCCTCCAAGACCGCCGAGGAGGCGGCCAGGGAGCTCTCGGCGGTTCTCGCGAGCAAGCTCGCCTCGGCGATCCAGGCCGCCCAGCCCGCCCCGTCGCCGCCGATCGAGACCATTTATTCGGCCGCGAATCTGCGGGATCCCTTCTCCAAAGCCGGCGCGGCCCAGTCGTTCAAGCCCAAGACGTTCGACCCCGCGCGGGACTTGGCGCTCGGGGACCTCGCCCTCGTCGGGATCCTGAGAGGGCCCCAATTGAGCGAGGCCCTTTTCTCCGATAAGCGCTTCGGCGTCCATCTCGTCTTGCGGGGGGGGCGCCTTTACTATAGCGGCATGGGCGGGAAGGCCCCGCTCCGGCGCGGCGGCGCCAGGAACGTTCTGGGGACTTCCATCCCCGGCGTGACGGGTGCTATCATGTCGAAGCAGGGCGTCGTCTTGCGCCGAGGCATCGAGACCAGGGTCTTCGTGCTGGGGGCGAAAGTCGCCTAAATGAGGAGAGAAAAAAGGGCCTGGCGGTATCTGGCGGCGGCGCTTTGCGGGTCGCTGGCGTTTCCTCCCGCGGCCGTCGTCCCCGTCCTCGCCGCCTCCACGGCGGAGCTCCGGGCGGTCCAGGTTTCGTCGGATTCGATCCGGGTCGAGCTCAGCCGCACGCCCAAGTACAAGGCTTTCGTCCTTAAAAAGCCTCCGCGGGTCGTCCTGGATCTCTTTGACACCCGGTTGGTGGGAGGCTCCCAGTCCCTGCCGGGCCGGGGGGATCTCCTTGCGGCCGTCCACCTGGCCCAGTACCGGTCGAAGCCGGCCCTGATCTCGAGGATCGTCCTGGATTTAAAGGCCCTCGCGCGTCCCCGCGTTTTCGAGCAAGAAGGCTTCCTGAAGGTGTCGCTTGCGCCGTCTGTCCGGACCGCCGCCGCCGGCGCGAACTCCTTCCCCACGCCCATGTCGGAGCAGTATTCCCCGCAGTTGAACGGGATCGCCCAGAAAAGGACGGTCGTCGCCAAACGGCCGACGGCCGCCCCCGATGTCGCGGTCGGGATGGGCGCGCAAGCCTCGGCTTCGAAGATGGGCCCCTTGGTCGGGGAAGGCGGCGACATCCTTTCCAAGCTCCCGACGGAGCGCGTCTCGGTCGACTACGACGACGCCGACATCCGCGACGTGCTCAAGATGCTCGCGACCGAGGCGAAGATCAACATCGTCGCGGGGCCGGACGTCGCGGGGCATATCACGCTGCACCTGGCGAACGTCCCCTTCAAGGAAGTCTTCCAGACCGTGCTGTCCTTGGAGAACCTCTCCACCTCGCAGGTGGGCGACGACGTCCTCCGGGTGCTGACCCCCGAGGAGTTCAAGAAGGCCCAGACCAACGCCACCAACACGACCCACGTCATCCCGCTCAACTACACGAAGGCCACGGACATGATCACGGAAATCGACGCCGTGCGCACGGCCGAGGGCCGCAAGGGGAAGACCACCGCCGATACGAAGACGAACTCCCTTCTGGTGACCGACACTCTCGACGGCTACCTGGAGGCCAAGCGCCTCGTGGAAAAGCTCGACGTGCGCCCGCCGCAGGTGCTCATCGAGGCCAAGGTCGTCGAGGTGACGCTCACGAAGAACTTCAACTTCGGCGTCGAGTGGCAGTACTACGGCGTCAACAACAACGCGAAGCTGACGGGCGGCGGCACCAACCTCATCGGAACGAACAGCGCCGCCCCGGCGGGCAGCCAGCAAGGGATTCCTCTCGTCTCACCCTACCCATCTCCCCCGTACGTGATCCCCGGTCAAACGTTGACGGAGCTCGCTCCTACCATCCCCAACTTCCCCAATACGGGCATAGGGCCTCTTGGCAACGGCACGGGGGTCAACCTTCCCATCAACCCCATCTACGGCGGGCTCTCCCTGGGGCGCATCACGAACAATTACTTCCTCAACGCCGCTCTTCTGGCCTCGGCCCTGGACGGCAAGCTCAAGGTGCTCTCGGACCCCAAGATCGCGACCTTGAACAACCAGCCCGCCAACATCAACGTGGTGACGAACGTCCCTTACGTGACCGCGAACCTCTCCGGGACGGGCATCTCCCAGCAAACGGTGACGTACGTGACGACCGGCATCCAGCTCACCGTGACGCCGACCATCAACAAGGACGGGCGCGTGATGCTCAACATCAACCCCGTCGTCAGCCAGATTTCGGCGACGGTCCCCGGCAACACCGCGACGGGCGCCCCGTCGATCGACTCCCGCAACGCCCAGACGACGGTGATGGTCCGCGACGGGGAGACGATCGTCATCGGCGGGCTCATCAGCGACACGCTCAACGTCCAGTACGCCTACGTGCCTTTTTTCGGGAGCATCCCCGTCATCGGCTGGCTCTTCAAAAGCAAGACCCAGCAGCGGACCCGCACCGAGCTCCTCATCTTCGTCACCCCCAAGATTCTAGCGACGTAGGACCCCGAGCGTGACATTCCCGGCTTTCATAACCGGGCTGCTGCTGGGATCGGCGCCCCTGCTGCACGGGGCGTGGGAGATCGAGATCCACACGGCCTTCTTTCTCGCTGCGGCTCTGGGCTTGTCCCTGGGGCTGGCGCGCGGTATTTGGCGCGGGGAGCCGGCGGTGCCCCATCCCGCGGTCGCGGCTTGGCTCGCGGCGCTCGCCGTCCTGGGAGGAGTCTCCGCCCTTCAAAGCCCGCTTCCCGCCGAGGCTTTCCCGGGTTGGCGGGTCGAGCTCGTGGGGCTCGCCGCCTTCGCCGCGGGCCATCTCCTCTCGGAAGAGGAGCGCTCCGGAGTCGACCGGTGGCTCAGGCTCTGCGCTTGGGGGCTTTTGATCGTCGGCGTCGCGGTTCCTGACCTCGGTTACGGCCATATCCCGAGGCCGGTCGCGACACTCGGCAATGAGAATATCCTCGCGGCCATGATCCTGATGCTTCTGCCGGCGGCCGGCGCCGCTCGTGACGTTCCGTTGACGGCGGGTTTGGCGGCGCTGCTGCTTTGGACCGGAAGCTCCGGCGCCTGGCTCGGCATAGCGGCGGCCAGCGCCCTTGCCTTTCGCGGCCGTCCCTCCGCCCGCTGGGCTTTGGGAGGAGCCGCGGCGCTTTTCGCGGCCGTCCTGGCGGCGAAGATCGCGGTCTATGGAGAATTGGGGCTCGAGAAATTCGCCGACAGGGCCCATTGGTGGGAGGTGGCCGCGGGGCTCGTCCGGGCCAGGCCCTGGTGGGGCTTCGGTCCCTCCTCCTACGCCTATGCGGCCGCCTCGGACGCCGCCTACGCGGGGATCTGGAAGAGCCGCTTCGCGCATCAAGCTTTTCTCGAGACGGCGGCCCAGAACGGGCTGCCTTACGCGGTCCTGTTCTTCGGGGGCATCCTGGCGGCCCTTCTGCCCGCCGCCCGCGGCTTTGCGGCGTTGAGGAGGCTCGGCGTCGCCGCCGTCCTCGTCCAATCGCTCGTGGATTGCCCGCTCTCCATTCCCGCCGGCCTGTGGCTCTTCTGTTATTTGGCGGGCTCGTGCGCCGCCCTTCCCGCGGCTTCCATCTCCGTCGCCGCGCCCTGGAGAAAGCCCGCGGCGGGCTGCGTCCTGGGCGCGGCCCTTCTCGCCTGCCTCCCGGCGATCGGCCGCCTTGACGCGGAGCGTCTGCGCGGCAAGGCCTCCCGGGCTTTCACGGAGCCCGGAGGGTTGGCGCGATCGCTTGAGCTTCTGCGCCGATCCTCGCGGCTTGCGGACGACCCGGAGACGCAGCGGGACATGGCCGAAATCATCCTCGCCCGCCCTCATCCCGGTTCCGGAGGCTTGCGCGCCGCGGCCTTCTACTTGAGACGCGCCCAGGCCCTCGACCCCTATAGAGCCAGCACGCGGACCATGCTCTTCAACGTCGAGCGGGAGCTGAAAAAAGGGTGACACCATACCTATTTCCTACGATCGTCGGCTCCGAAATGCGTATGGTGTCACCCTTTTTAAAATGAATCGATCCTGCGCCCAAGAGCGCGCGGCCCTGCTGTTGGCCGGGCTCGCCGCCTGCTTCATGGGTTCCTGGTGGATGAGGGGGGTCTGCCCCTTCTGGGGGGATCTCAGCTATCTCTCCCAGCCCTGGAGGGCTTTCAACGCCGAACTGCTCGAGGCGGGGCGGCTTCCTCTCTGGGATCCGTATGCCTACCTCGGCATGCCTCACGCGGCTCAGATGCAAAACGGCCTTTTCTATCCCGGCAGCCTCTTCTTCTGCTTCTTCGGCTGGGCGAACGCCCTGAGGCTCTATGATCTCCTGCATTTCTGGCTGGCGGGATTCCTGGCGTATCTCTGGCTGCGCTCGATCGGCTTGGGCAACGTTGCCGCGCTCGGGGGGGGCGCGGCCTACGGGTTCGGCGGATGGATTTGGATTCGAGTCGAATGGCCGAATCAGCTGGGGGTCCTCGCCCTTCTGCCCGCCCTCCTTTTGTTTTCACGCTCGCCCCGGTCTTGGGGAGCTGCCTGGGCCTTGGCGTTTTTCGCGGGATATCCCCTCTTCGCGATCGGCGGGGCGGCCGCCGCCATGGCGACGCTCTTCGTGTTGAGAGGAACGCGGCTTTTAAAGAGCGGCGAATGCCGAAGGATGCCCGCCGCCGGGCTGTGGGCCGCGGGTCTGGCCGCCGTTCTTTTGCTGCCCGCGTGGGAGCTCCTGCGGCATTCGACCCGGGCCCAGGGCCTCGATTGGTCCTCGGTCCTGTCGTTCGGCTTCAAGCCCGCCGATTTTTGGGGGTGGATCAGCCCTTTTCTCGTTCCGGGCCCCCGTCCGCCGCTCTTTCACCTGCGATGGTGGAGCTGCGACTACCTCGGGCTCGTCGGGGCCGGCGTCGCGCTGCGGGGCTTGGCGAAGATCGAGCGCGGCGTCGCGTTGAGGGTCTTTCTGTGGCTTTTCATCATCGGGATTCTTCTTCTCGGCCGTTCGACGGGGCTTTCCCTATGGCTGTGGACCCGCTTGGCGCCTCTGCGCTATCTCCGCTATCCGGGCAACCTCGCCTATCTGGCGTGGCCGTGCCTTGCCTTCCTTGTCGCGGCGGGATTCCCGGGAGGACGCCGGGCCGGCGGGGCCCTTCTGTTGTCGGCGATGCTCGTCGAACTCCTGGCCTACAGCCGCTTCGCCTTCCCGACGGAGCCCGATCGCGTCTTGACGGCCGCCGGGCCCTTGGCGTCCTACCTGCAGACGAGGCTCGCGGCGGGGGAGCGCTATCTCCTTTCCCCGAGGGCCCAGGCCATGACG
>JAJYFI010000090.1 GCA_021790955.1 bacterium
GATGGGACCGTGTTCTATCTCAATGGGGCGGCGCGGCTCCTTCTGGGCCTGGATTCGGCTCAAGGGGGCGCCGCGCGCGAGGGCGCGGCGACGATGAAGATCAGCGAAGCCCTGAGCGTTCCCGAGATCCGGTCCATGGCCTCCTCGCTGTTAAGCCGCAAGAAAAGGGCGGATTCGGCCGAGTTCGCCGTGCGAGGCAGGGATGGCGAGCCGCAGGGGGTCTTTGTCTGCCGGGCTCTCACGGTCGCGAGCGCCGGACGCGAGGTGGGCATCCTCATCGCGCTGCGGGACGTCACGGCCGAGCGGGAGCTCGACAAGATGAAGGAGGAGTTCATGCACGCGATCGTGCACGACTTGCGCAACCCTCTCTCGGCGGTCGAGGGTTTCATCGGGCTTTTGGCCCGGAGTCCGGCTCTCGGCGCCAAGGAAAAGACGATGATGGGCTACGTCAAGACCGCGACGGATACCTTGCGCCAGCTCGTGACCGATATTCTGGACCTCGCCAAGCTCGAGTCCGGCACGAAGGACCTCAAGCTCGAATCGACGAGCGCTCTTGAGATTCTGGAGTCGCTGAGGGCCCTTTTCAGCCTCCAAAGCCAGGCCGCCACCATGAACCTGGTCTTCAGCCCCGGTCCGCCTCCCCTCGATTTTGTCGGGGACCGGGAGCTGTTGACCCGCGTCATGATGAACCTGATCGGCAACTCGCTCAAGTTCACCCCCAAAGGAGGCACGATCACGGCGTACATCGGGTCGAAGGGGGGAATGATGGAGTTCTACGTCCAGGATACGGGACGCGGGATTCCCGCCGACAAGCTCGATTTCGTCTTCGAGAAGTTCAAGCAGCTTGATTCAGGCAAGGCCACGCGCTCGGGCTACGGCCTGGGGCTCTCCATCTGCAAAAAAATCGTGGAGCTGCACGGCGGCAGGATTTGGGCGGAGTCCGAGGAAGGGAAGGGAGCGCGCTTTATCTTCCAGATCCCCCGTCGCGTCGCGGCCGAGGCCGCCAAAGTCGCGACGGCTTAGTCCTCGCCGCGGATGATGTCGATCTCGATGCGGCGATTGGCCGCGCGGTTTTCGGGCGTGGTGTTGGGCTTTAAGGGGCGGTACTCGCCGTAGCCGGTCGCCGACAGCCGATAGGCTGGAACCCCGGCCTGTTCGAAAAACTCGAGCACGCTGAACGCCCGCGCCGCGGAGAGCTCCCAATTGGACTTGAAGGGGGAGTGCGGCCCCAGGGGTTGGTTGTCCGTGTGGCCCTCGATCGAGACGTGATTGGGGATGTCCCGCAGCGCCGCGGCGAGCTGACGCAGTTGGTCCTCGGAAACCCCCTTGAGCGTCGCGGATCCTGGATTGAAGAGCACGGGTTCGCTGAAATAAAGCCGGATCCGATTGCGGGTCACCTCGAGCTTGGCGATTTTCTGGATCCCATAGGAAGAAAAAAGCTCCTCGATGAGCCGGTTTTGCTTTCCAAACTGGCTTTCGATCGACTTGAGGCTCATCTGGACCGCCATGCTCTTCGCGGAGATGCCGGCCGCCATGAGCAGGAAAAATACCGTCAGGAAGCTCATCAGGTCCCCGTAGGTGATGGCCCAGAGGGCCCCCTTGTTGAGCTGGCCCTCGAGCTCGTCGGTCGCGTCCGTGTCGTTCATGGGGCGGAAGCGGCCGACGCCTGCCTGCCGCCGGCCTGGGCTTCTTCGGCCTCCGCGCGGCGGCGGGCCGCGTAGGAGGAAAGGTGCAGCTCGACGACGTAAGGCGACTTGCCCGAGGCGATGTCCAGCACGCCTTCGAGGAGGACCTCGTGGATCAAGGTTTCATCCATGACCTTCAGGCGTATGTGGCCCGCGACGGGCACGCAGATGAGGTTGGCCGTCGAGATTCCCAGGAAGGCCGAAGACAGCGCGAGCGCCATCGCCGGGCCGACGCGCGTTGGATCGGACATCGTTTGAAGCACCTTCACCATGCCGATGAGGGTGCCGAGGAGGCCGAACATCGGCGTCAAAATTCCGACGGTCCTGAAGGTGTTGGAATCCTCCATGCCCATGGATCGGCGGCGCCGAATTTCGGCCTCCATCATCCGGCGGGTTTCCGCGGTTTCGCCCGAGGAGACCGCGGCGACGATGGCTCGATGAAGAAAACCTCTCGCGAAATTCAGGCTTTCGCCTTGGATGGCCAAGATGCCGCCGCCGCTCTGGGCCTGCCTGGCGAGGCGTACGACCTCGGCGATCGCCTGATCGAGGGAGGGGATGCCGTCGGGAAAAAAAAGCCGCACGAAACGCGCCAAGGCGCTCCAGATCATGGAGCCGGGCGTGGAGATCAGCGTCGCGGCCAAGCTGCCGCCGTAGACAATGATGATGGCGTGTCCGCCCAGGAAGGTGCCGACGGCGCCGATGTGCTGCAACGCCCAAGCGATGACTGCCCCGCCCAAGAGGGCTCCAATCCAAACGGAGAGGGTCACGTAAGCCTCCTTTTTTAAAGCCTAAAGAGGTAGCCGATCTTGAAAATGGTCTGGATGCGCTCGCCGTAATCCCCCAGCTTTTTGCGAAGATTCTGAATTTCCTTGTCCACGTTGCGCTCGTCTTTGGGCCCCGAGTTCTGCTTCCATATTTCCTTGAGCAGGAGCGAGCGCGGGAGCGCCCTGTTGGCCTGATTGATGAAGTAATGGAGGAGCTCATACTCGAGAGGGCGCAGCGTGATCGTCTTGCCTTTCAAGGAAACGCGCCTTTCTTCCGGAAAAACCGAGAGCTCGCCGGCCTTGATGGGCAAAGAGTCGGCGGTCCGGGCGCCGACGCGCCGCAGCAGGCTTTCCAAGCGCAGGACAAGCAGCCTTTCTTCGACCGGCTTGGCAAGGTAGTCGTCCGCTCCCGCCTCCAGGGCCTTCACGGCGTCCTCCGAGCGGACATCGTGGGCCGAGACGGCGACGATCAGCAGGTTTGAGGTCTCGGCGTTCGCCCGCAAGGCCCGGATGACTTCCCGGCCGTGCATGCCGGGAATCTGCATGTCAAGGATGACCGCTTGGGGTTGAAAGCGGCTTAAGCCGTCGAAAAAACGCCCCGCCGTCGGAAAGTGCTGCACGGCGTAGCCCATGTCCTTGAGCAGCCGTTGCCATAAATCGCCCCATTCGAGATCGTCGTCCACGACGGCGACGCGGATCACGAGCGGCCCCTCAAGGATGCCGGCACTTAGTCGCCAAGCCCCAGCGCGTCGCGAACGCGCGCGAGAAGGTCCTCGGGCTCGAAAGGCTTGAGGATATAATCCGTCGCGCCGGAATTGAGGCCCGTGTTGATGGGAGTGAGTTCGGTGTTGACGGTGCACATGATGACCGGGGTGTCTCGGCGGGGGCCGTCGCTGCGGATTTTGCGGCAGATATCGATGCCGTCCATGTCGGGAAGACGTATGTCGAGGAGCACAAGGTCGGGCTGGAAGGAGGAATAGAGGGAGAGACCCTGGGCGCCGTTGGCCGCCTCGGAAACTTCGAACCCCTTGTCCTCGAGGACGTCGCGGATCAACGTCCTGAAATCCGGCTCATCTTCGACGATGAGGATTTTCTTTTTACCGGGGGCCACGCACTCATATATAACAGGATGCCGCAACCAAGTCAATGCTCGGCGGGGGGCGGCGCGCTGCGATGGAAAATCCTCTTGAGCCAACCCATGACGCCGCCCTCGTGGAGATTGCAGTAGGCCGTGGGCTCGCTTCCGGAGACGTAGACCTCTTTGACTCGAACCGGGCATCCCGCTCGAGCCCGGAGACCCGAGGCCGGGTCGATCGTCACCTCAACGACGCCGGAAGGCTTCGAGAAGGGCTTGCCGGGGCATCCCGCGAGCGCTCGGTCCATGAACGCCTCCCAGGACGGCAGGGCGTCCTTGGCGCCGGTGAGCCCCGTGACCCGGCGCTGATCGTCTCCCGTCCACACGCCGCACAACAGCGTCGGCGTGAAGCCGACGAACCAGGCGTCCCGGCCTTGATTCGTGGTCCCGGTCTTGCCCGCCGAGGGGATCCTAAATCCCATCATGGCAAGGGAGCGCGCCGTTCCCTCCTTCACCACGCTTTCCAGGAGGGAGGTCACGACGTAGGCGATTTCCGGCTTGAGGACGGGCTCGCGTTCGACCGCGTCCGTCTCGATGGAGCCGCCCTCGGGATCGAGGACGGCCAGGACGGCGAGGGGTTTGACCCGGAATCCGCCGTTGGCGAACGGGGCGTAGGCCGCCGAGAGATCCAGGAGCGTCGTCTCGGAGCTTCCCAGCATGGAGGAGAGATTCCTCTGAATCGGCCGCGTCAATCCCAGGCGCTTGGCCATGGCGATGACGGGGGCGATTCCGACCTTGTCCGCCGCATCGAGGGCCGCGGCGTTAAGGGAATGCGCGAGGGCCTCCCGGAGGCTGACCCGTCCCCAATACCGCTCTTTGTAGTTGCGCGGGTTCCAGTCTCCGAGGGCTTCATGGTAGGTTCGGGGCATGTCTTCGAGCGCCGTCGAAGGGGAAAGGCCCTTCTCGATCGCCGCCGCGTAGAGGAACGGCTTGAAGGCCGAGCCCGGCTGGCGCAGAGCCTGGGTTGCCCGGTTGAACTGGCTTTTGGCGAAATTGCGGCCGCCGACCAAGGCCTTGATTCGGCCCGTTTCGGGATCGAGGGCCACAAGAGCCATCTCGATCTTGGAAGGCCGGGCGGCTGCCCGATTGGCGGCCTCCTGGAGAATCGGGTCCATGGCCGTATAAATTTTCAGCCCTCCCCGAAAGACGGCGGCGTCGCCGTAGCGAGGAACGATCTGGCGAAGACCCTCGGAGACGTAGTAGGCCCCGAAACGTCCGCGCGAGGGCGCCGGTGGACGGGGATTAAGGACGAGAGGCGAATTCAGGGCCTTTTGAAGCTCCGAAAGGGAGATCGAGCCGTCCAGCCGCATCCGGTTGAGCACCCAATTGCGCCTTCGGAGGGCTTCGGCGGGGCGCTCGAAAGGGTTGTATCGGTAGGGCGATCGGATCAGTCCCGCGAGAAGGGCGCAGTCGGGAAGCGTCAGATCGGGCAGCTTCTTGCCGAAATAGAATCGCGCCGCGGCCTTGATCCCGGCGATGCTGACCGAGCCTTCCTGCCCCAAGTAGATGTGATTGAGGTAGAGGGTCAGTATCCGGTTTTTATCGTACCGATGTTCAAGGTAGAACGCGAGCGCCGCCTCCGAGATCTTGCGGCGAAGCGTCCGTCGCGGGTCCAGGAAGAAATTCTTGGCGAACTGCTGGGTGATCGTGCTCGCGCCCAAGACGATCCGTCTCCGGCGCAGGTCGACCCACGCCGCCCTGGCGACGGCCTTCCAGTCGATCGCGCCGTGTTCATAAAACCGCCGATCTTCGGCGGCAAGCACGGCTTGGCGAAGGACGGCCGGAATCTCGTCGAAGGTCGCGGGCTCTCGACGGATCCGGCGAGGCCCGGAAAGCTCGGCGATGAGCTCGGGCTCAAGGGCGAAAAACGGGACGACCGCGCCGGAGGAGTCTCGGAGGCTCCACCGGTCTGAAATCCAGGTCCGGGAAATCTCATAGAGCCCTGGCCGCATGGAGAGAAAGGGGCCTTGAAAACCTCGGGCGCCGACGAGGAGCCGGCCGCCTCTCAAGACGTACCGCCCGGCGCCTGGAGTCTTGTCCGCGGTCTCGGCATAGCCCAGTCGCTTGAGCCTTTTGATCAGCCAGGGCCAGCCGCAGGACTCCTGCCCGTCATGGATGACGGGAGGCTCGGCGTAGATCGTCGTCGAAAAGCTTTCCCCCAGCCCCCCGGCAACGAGGCGCGAGAGCCTGACCTCGGCGAAGACCGCGATGCCGACCCAAGCGGCGGCCAGGAGGGCCGCAACGAGGAGGAGGCCTCGGGAAAGCCGGGCGGTTATAGGCTAGAGGCGAGCGCCGCGCTGGCGGGGAGCTTGGAGGCCCAACGGGCGAACTCCATCCAGCGGCTTGCCTTGGCCCAGGCGAGGTTCTCGTAGTCGGAATCGAAGTCGGAGGAGGGCAGATAAATCGCGAGGCCTTTGGCGTGACTCATCTCCGATCCCACCGTGCTGTTGGCGACGACGAGCTTGTTTTCGATAAATTGCATCACTTGCCGGGCTTGGGACTTCACGTCCGAGCTCCGGGCGCGCTCCGCCATCAACCGCGCGAAGTCGTAGAGGTCGACGTTGTCTCGGATATAGAACTTCTGAACGTCCGACATGGCCGACCGAACGGCGGCCTTCTCGTCGGCCTTCATCATGGCGGCCGTCCAGCCGTCAAGCAGCGCCGTCAGATCCTTCAAGGCGGCGGCGCGCACGGCGGACTGCGTGGCCTGATCGGAGCCGCCCTGGTAATGGCCCGCGTAGGAGTCCACGGCCAGCTTCCCGATCGCCTCGGCCGTCATGCCGGGATTCCCCACGAGAGGGCCCAGGAGCGTGTTGTAGGTGTAGCCGTCGCCGGGCTCCGTCTCCTCGGAGCCGACGAGCGTGTTCGCGTGGGCCATGATTTCGTAGTCCACCTCGGCCATCTGCATGAGGCAGGCGTCGCTCGCGTAGACGTCGACCGAGCCGATTGCGGCGAGGGCCTTGCCCAATTCCTCGGTCGTGATGTGGTGGCCGGTTTCATCGTCGTAGGAGATCCCCTGGATCGTCACGTCGTTATGGCGGCCATTCTGCGTCCACCCGCTGCCGTGGTTCCAGACCACGAGCATCGTGTGCTTGGCCGGGAAGCGCCCTTCGGCCCACTTTGCGAAATCGACGAGGTTATGCCAGTCGCCCATGTCGAGGTTG
>JAJYFI010000091.1 GCA_021790955.1 bacterium
GGATCTATATCGGGACGCAGGGCATCCTCCAGGGGACCTACGAGACCTTCGCCCAGGCCGCCCGCAAGCATTTCGGGGAAAGCCTCGAGGGGCGTCTTGTCGTGAGCGCGGGCCTGGGCGGGATGGGCGGCGCCCAGCCGCTCGCCGCCGCGATGAACGGCGCCGCCTTCCTGGGCGTCGAAGTCGACCCGCGGCGGCTTGAGATGCGCTTAAAGACCGGCTATCTGGACGCGGTCGAGACAGATCTCGACGCGGCGATCAAGCGCGCGCTCGAAGCGAAGGAAAATCGCCGGGCGCTCTCCATCGGGTTGCTCGGCAACGCCGCCGAGATCCTGCCGCAGCTCGCGTCGCGGGGCCTCCCGGTCGACCTCCTGACGGATCAGACCTCCGCCCACGATCTTCTGTCGGGCTACGTCCCGCGGGGGTTCTCGGTCGAGGGCTCCCGGGAGCTCGCCCGCAAAGACCCCGAGAAAAAACGGAGGCTGACCTTAAATTCCATCGCCGAGCATGTCCGGGCGATGCTGGAGCTCAAACGTCAGGGCGCGGTCGTCTTCGACTACGGCAACAACATCCGCGCCCAGGCCGAGTCCGCCGGCGTCGCGGACGCTTTCTCGATCCCGGGCTTCGTCCCCGAGTTCATCCGCCCGCTTTTCTGCGAGGGGAAGGGCCCCTTCCGCTGGGCGGCGCTTTCGGGCGCCCCCGAGGACATCGCGACGCTCGACACCGAGGCCTTGAGGCTCTTCGGCCGCGACCCGGCCCTCGCGCGATGGATCAAGCTCGCCTCGCAGAAGGTCCATTTCCAGGGGCTCCCGGCTCGCATCTGCTGGCTGGGGCTCGGCGAGCGCGCGCGGATGGGGCTCGCCATGAACCATCTCGTCAAGAAAGGCAAGCTCAAGGCCCCCATCGTCATCGGCCGCGACCATTTGGACGCCGGCTCGGTCGCGAGCCCCTACCGGGAGACCGAGGCGATGCGGGACGGCACCGACGCCGTCGCCGACTGGCCGATCTTAAACGCCCTTCTCAATACGGCCTCGGGCGCCTCGTGGGTGAGCTTCCACCACGGGGGCGGGGTCGGCATCGGCTACTCGCTTCACGCGGGGCAGGTCTGCGTCGCGGACGGGACCAAGATGATGGCGCGGCGCCTGGAGCGCGTCTTGACGAACGACCCGGGAATCGGCGTCGCCCGGCACGCGGACGCGGGCTACCCCGAGGCGATCCGCGCCGCCAGGCGGCATAAGCTCAAGATCCCGATGCCTAGGATAACCCAGGTCCCCTCGTCGTAGGAATGGGGAATGGGGGTCAGGTCTCAACATTCAACAAAACGTCTGGACCTAAGCAGATGCGGGGACGATGATCCTCCGGATGTGTAGAATGTTGAGACCTGACCCCCTATTTCATTGGTAAAATCGTCAAAAAGGAGCCCTCCATGCCCCAGGAATTTTCGTTCGATATCGTGAGCGTCGTGGACTTGAACGTCGCCGCCGACTGCGTCAACGTCGCGGTCAAGGAGATCACGAACCGCTTCGATTTCAAGGACGCCAACGCCTCGCTCGAGCTCGACCCAAAGGAAAAGAAGATCGTCGTGCGCGCCAAGGACGAAAACCGCGTCGAGGCGGCCTTCGACGTGCTCTTGAACCGCCTCGCCAAGCGCAACCTTCCCCTCAAGAATTTCCAGAAAGGAAAGATCGACCAAGCCCTGGGCCAGACCGCGCGCATGGAGGTCGAGATCCAGTCCGGCATCCCCGCCGACAAGGCGCGGGAGATCGTCAAGGCGCTCAAGGACGCCAAGATCAAGGTGAATCCCGCCATCCAGGGAGATCAATTGCGCGTCTCCGGACGCTCGAAAGACGATCTTCAGGCCGCGATCGCGGCGCTCAAGTCCAAGGACTTCGGGATCGCGCTTCAGTTCACGAACTATCGCTGACGCCGTATGGGCCTGCGCGTCCTTATCCGCAACATCGGGGAGTGCCTGACCCTGATCGGGCCCGAGGGGGCGCGCCGGGGCGCCCAGATGAAAAAGCTGGGCCTCATCCGCGACGCGGCCGTTCTCGTCGAGGACGGGAAGATCGCCTGGGTGGGAGCCGAGCGCCTGATGCCGGATCCCGGCCGCGCCAAGCTCTCGACGCCCGTCGACGCCCGCGGCGGGGTCGTCCTTCCCGGCTACGTCGATCCGCACACCCATCCCGTCTGGCTTAAGCCCCGTCTTGCGGATTTTGAGAAGCGGCTCCAGGGCGCCTCCTACGAGGAGATCGCCAAGGCCGGCGGAGGCATCCTTTCCTCCGTCAACGGCGTGCGCGGCGCGACCGAGGACGAGCTGGTCGCGGCCTTAAGGCCAAGGATGGCGCGCTTTCTGTCCTCCGGGACCACGACGATCGAGGCGAAGTCCGGCTACGGGCTCGATGCCGACAACGAGCTCAAGATGCTGCGCGTCCTCAAGAAGGCCGGGCAGGACTCCCCCATGACGATCGTTCCGACCTTCCTCGGCGCGCACGCCGTGCCGCCGGAGCTCGACGGGCGCCGCGCGGCCTACGTCCTCCGGGTGGCCGAGGAGATGATCCCCAAGGTCTGCCGGGAGGGCCTCGCCTCCTACGCCGACGTCTTCTGCGACCAGGGATATTTCATGCCGGAGGAGGCGCGGACGATTCTCGCCGCCGCGAAAGCCGGCGGGCTCAAAGCACGCCTTCACGCGGACCAACTTTCCCTCATCGGCGCCTCGAAGCTCGCGGTCGAGCTGGGCGCGGCCTCGGCGGATCATCTGGATCGCGCGGGGGACGGGGAGATCGCGGCTTTGGCCCAAAGCGATACGGCGGCCTGCCTCCTTCCGGCGTCCAATTACTTTCTCGGCAAGCCCTACCCTCCCGCGCGGGCTCTCCTCGACGCCGGGGCGGCCGTGACTCTCGCGACGGATTTCAACCCGGGCACCGCGCCGTGCTTCAGCATGGGCTTCGTGATCTCGCTGGCCTGCACCCAGATGCGGATGCTCCCCGCGGAGGCGATCTCCGCCGCGACGGCGAACGCCGCCTGGTCCCTGGGCCTGCATCAGAGCCTGGGGACCATCGAGCCCGGCAAGGCGGCCGATTTGATTTGCTACGATGCCGATGACCACCGCGAGATCGCCTATTACGTCGGCGGCCCGCCTCTTGCGTGGGTGATGAAAAATGGCACGCTCATCAAATAAGGTCCGGCTGATCTTGTTTGACATCGACGGAACGTTGGTGAAAGCCGGCGGGGCCGGACGCAAGGCCCTCGACCGAGCCTGCCGCAAGCTCTACGGGAAGTCGAGGGTCTGCGAGCTTTTTTCCCTGGCCGGAAGGACCGACTCCTACAACTTCAAGATGGCGCATTGGCGCTCGACCGGACGCCGGCCCAAGGCGAACGAAGTCCGCAAGCTCCAGGACAAGTACCTCGAGCTCCTGCCCCGGTATGTCCAAGCTTCGGTGAGGCTTGGAACCTACGAGATTCCCGTGGGGCTGCGCCGGCTGCTGCGGCGCCTCCACCGGGAGCGCGGCGTCCTTTTGGGCCTCGGCACCGGCAATATCGAGCCCGCGGCGCGGCTTAAACTTTCGCCGACGGGGCTCAACGGCTACTTCCGCGTCGGCGGCTTCGGCTCGGACGCGGAGCACCGGCATACGCTGCTCAAAAAGGCCCGTCGGCGGGCGGAAGGGCTGCTTGGCCGCGCGATCGCCGCCAAGGACGTCTTCGTCGTGGGCGACACCCCTTTCGACGTCCGCGCCGGAAGGCGGGCCGGATTCAAGACGGTCGCGGTCGCGACGGGCTATGCGGCGCTTGGAGACCTTGAACGCTCCGGGCCCGATCATCTCGCTCGAGATTTCAGGAGGGCTTCGCAATGGCTCCAGTGGTTCGGAATAAGAAACTAGCCCCCGGCGGCCAAGCCGACGATATCGCCCGGCGCGTCTCGGAAAGCTTCAAAGCCGTTTCGCGTCTTCCCTCGCACGCCCGCGCCAAGATCCTCGCCGACGTCTCCTCGCGCATCGAGGCGAGGGCCGAGGACTTCGCGCGGGGGATCAGCCGGGAGGTCTCCAAACCCTTGAAGGAGTCGCGCCGCGAGGTCGCGCGGGCCGTCTTCACCTTCCGCTGGGCCTCCGAGGAGGCAAGGCGCGTCGAAGGGGATCTCCTGCCTCTCGACATCGACCCCGGCGGCGAGGGCCGCCTGGCCCTCACCAGGAGAGCCCCCCGCGGCCCCGCGCTCTTCATCACGCCGTTCAACTTCCCGCTCAATCTCGTCGCCCACAAGGTCGCCCCGGCGCTCGCGGTCGGAGTCCCCTTCGCCTTAAAGCCCGCCCCACAGGCGGTCGGAACGGCCCAAAAACTCCTCTCCATCCTCCGCGACGCGGGCTGGCCCGAGGACGCGGCGGCGCCGGCCGATCTTCCGGTGCCCGAGGCGGAAGCCCTCGTCCGGGACGAGCGGTTCTCGATCCTCTCCTTCACCGGCAGCGCCGCGGTCGGCTGGCATTTGAAATCGATCGCCGGCAAAAAGCGCGTGCTCTTGGAGCTGGGCGGCAACGCCTCGGTCTTCGTCGCCAAGGACGCGGATCTCGAGTGGGCGGCGAAGAGGACGGCTTGGGGCGCCTACTATTACTCCGGTCAGGTCTGCATCTCGACCCAGCGCATCTTCGTCGATGAGCCGGTCTACCCCGAGTTCAAGGAAACGCTCATCCAGCGCATCGCCGAGCTCAAAACGGGCGACGCCTTGGACGAAAAGACCGACGTCGCTCCGGTGATCAACGAGGCCGCGGCCTTGCGGCTTGAGGCCTGGATCGAGGAGGCCAAAAGCGCCGGCGGCAAGATCCTCGCGGGCGGACGCCGCCGGGGCCTTCTTCTCGAGCCAACCCTGATCGAAGGCGTCCCCCCTTCCTGCAAGCTTGCCGCGGAGGAAGCCTTCGGCCCGGTCGCCACGATCGAGGCGGTGCCCGGGACGGCGGAGGCCTTCCGCAAGATGTCGGAGAGCCGCTACGGACTTCAGGCGGGAATCTTCACCCGGGACCTCAAGAGCGTGCTCGAGGCCTGGGACGAGCTTCCCGTGGGCGGGCTCATCGTCAACGACATCCCGGCCTATCGCTCGGATGCGATGCCCTACGGGGGCGTCAAGGATTCGGGCATCGGCCGCGAGGGCGTCCGCTACGCCATGGAGGAGTTCACGGAACTGCGCACCATGGTGGTGAAGGCTTGACATGGCCCTCGTCGAATGCGTCCCTAACTTCTCCGAAGGCCGCGACCGCGCGAAAATCGACGCGATCGTCGCCGCCGCCCAGTCCGTCCCCGGCGTCGTGATTCTCGACGTCGAGTCGGACGCGGACCACAACCGCTCGGTCCTCTCCTTCATGGCGCCTCCCGACGCGGCGGTGGAGGCCTGTTTCCGTCTCGCCAGGAAATGCGCCGAAACGATCGATCTCAACGTCCATAAGGGAGAGCATCCGCGCATGGGCGCCGCGGACGTCATCCCCTTCATTCCGGTCGAAGGCGCGACCTTGGGCGAATGTTCGCGGCTGGCGGAGCGTCTGGGCGAGCGGATCGGGAAGGAGCTGGGCATCCCCGTCTACCTCTACGACCAAGCGGCCAAGCGCCCGGAGCGCCGCGACTTGGCGGCCGTGCGCAAGGGGCAGTTCGAGGGCCTGCGGGAGATCGTCGGGAAGGACCCCTCCCGCGACCCCGATTTCGGGCCCAAGCACGTCCACCCCACCGCGGGCGCGGTCGCCGTGGGAGCCAGACGCCATATCGTCAACTTCAACGTCAACCTCTCGACGGGCGACATGGAACTGGGGAAGTCGATCGCACGCGCGATCCGCGAGTCGAGCGGCGGCCTTCCCGCCGTGCGCGCCAAGGAGATTTTCATCGCGGAAAGAAGCCGCGTCCAGGTCTCGACCGTGCTCCGGGACCACAAGGCCACCTCTCTCTGGCGCGTCTTCTCCGAGATCGAACGGCTCGCCCGCGAGAAAGGGGCCTCGGTCGAGGAAACCGAGATCGTGGGCCTCACCCCCCGCGCGGCCCTCATGGATTACGCCGTCGAATCCCTCAAGCTGGCCCGGTTCAACCCGCAGGCCCAGGTCCTCGAAGACAAACTCGCCGCCTCGGGGGTCGGCGCCACGGGCACGGGGCTGCGCTGGCAGGAGGCCGCGCGGGCCCTTTCAGACGCCTTCTCCTCGACCGATCCGACTCCCGGAGGAGGCTCCGCGGCGGCGGTCTCGGGGCAGCTGGGATGCTCGCTCGTCCTCATGGCCTGCGGCATCACCGCGAAATCCGCCAAGGTCGCGGAGGATCGCCGGACCGCCCTGGAGAAGGCCGCCATCTCCTTTTTAAGCTTCCGCACCCGCTTGGCCTCGCTCGCGGACGAGGATTCTCGCGCCTTCGAGGCCTTCGCGCGGGCCCGGGCGCTGCCCAAGGAAGACCCGGAGCGCCCTCGGCTCATGGAGGACGCCCTGATCAAGGCGGCTTCGGTGCCGCTTGAGACCGCCGAGATCTCGCGCAAAGCCGCGCGCGAGGCCGCGCGTTTGATGGAGATCGTCCTGCCCTCCGTCGCCTCGGATCTCGCCTGCGGGCGTCACCTCCTCGAGGCCGCGGTCCTTTGCGCGGCCGAGAACGTGCGCATCAACGTCGCCTCGCTCAAGGACCCTTCGCGCGCCAAGCCCGTCGAGGACAGGCTCGCCGCCGTCCTCAAGTAAGGCGCGGCGTCTGGCTCGATCGTTGCGACGCCTACGACCG
>JAJYFI010000092.1:0-2811 GCA_021790955.1 bacterium
GGTACGCACGCGATTCTGAAGAACCGCGACATCGTGTGGGGCGACGACGACATCCTCTGGGGCACGCACCTGGTCTGGAGCCGGCGCGTCATCGGTCAGCGGGATGGCCACAACATCATCTGGGGCACCGACGACAACATCATCTGGGGAACCATGGACGACGACAACATCGTCTGGGGCACCTACGATGACGCCGACAACATCATCTGGGGCACGTGGGACGGCGAGGACGAAGTCACAGGGTTTCACCGCATCATCCGCCCCGACGGCCGCCTTCAGCAGCCCCTCCCTCGCCAAAAGATCATTGACTCTCAATTCCTTCCGTATCGGGATGATGCCGTGGTCGGAGCTCAGCACCACGTACGTATCGGGCCCAGCCGCCTTGAGAGCCTCTCCCAGGATGGCGTCGAGCCCCGCGTAAACGCCGCGCAGATCCGACGCGGCCTGTTCCCGGATTGCGGGAGAAGAGGAAGAAAAGTCCGGGGAGGCGGGATCGACATGGCGAAGCCACCAACGGGATTCCAGGATCTGATTGGGGACGTACGTGTCTTGGATGAGGACGTCGGGGGACTCGGCCTTCAAAATGGCCCCCACCGCGCGGCGGTGCCAGCCAAGCGCCATGCGCGTCTCATCGAGAAGGACCGGCTTCTCCTGGGGCCGGCGGTTGAGCTGGGCGGGCCAGTTGTCGGGGAAATCCACCATGGGTCCGATCGCGCGTTCAAGCGTGTCGGCCAGGCCCGCCGGCTCGACCACCGTGGGATTGAGCACGTCGTAGAGGATGCGGATCTCGGCCCCGCCGTCCGGCGCCAGCCGCACACGGCAGAGCCTCATGTGAGTGGGAATCGATATCTTCTCCCAATGAAGAACTACGGGCAGCCAAGCGCTCCACGCGCCGTCGCGGGAAAGGGCGGCGAGAATCCGCCGCTTATCGAGAGAGACGAGGACCTTTGAATAGGAGGCCGCGGGGGCGGAGCCGTCGTCGTAGATGTAGGCGTAGATCGCCGTCCCGTAGCCCGTCATCGCAAGCTCCAGAGGCGGGAGCCTCGATCGAGGCGCCTGACGCCAGCCCTTCGCCGCGGCGGCCCTCGGATAGAGCCTCAGGCGCCGTCCGGCGAAAAAGCCCGGATCCCCTCCGTCTTCCTGGGCGCCCGTCGAGAATCCGATCGAGTCGAAAATCAGAGCCGGAAAATCAGCCCCCCAATGTCCCCAGCGCCCGCGCACGATCGATCCCGTGTCGTCTTCGGGCGGAGTCGAACCCGGCACGGAGACGACGGCGACCTTGAATCCCTTGTCCTCCAAAAGATTCCAGATGGACGGCACCCTCCTGGCCGCGGAGGCAAAACCGTTCAAGGCCGGCGTCGCCAAGGGCGCCCCCTCCGGCCTCATCGGCCCGTCTGAGACGCCGTGCACCTCAGGGAAGGCGCCGGTCAGCAGGGTCGCGAAATTGGCAGGGGTGTGGGACGGGAAGGCCGGCAGAGAGTAGCCGTAGGAGCCTTGCTCCATCATCTTCTTGATGTTCGGGTAGGCGCCATCCCGAGCAAGCCGGTAGATGTCCCACGGCCAGGGGCCCGGGCCCGCCCGCATGCCGTCCGCGATGAACCAATAAAGCCTTGGCGGATGCGCGGGGGAAGCCAACGCGGCCGCTGGGGCCGCCGCCAGAAACGCCGCGAGCGCTCCGGCCGCCCCGATGACGACGCGCTGGCAATTCATGCTCCATGCAGTTTAGCAGTTTGCCCCCGGCTCCCGGCCGATCGGCGGCCAACGCTTCGAATGTGTAGAATGACGGGGCTTGAACATTTCCATGCGCCCCTGGGCGATCCTTCCTCTTCTTCCCCTGTGCCCGCGCCCCGCCGCCGCTCAAGCGCCGCCCTCGCATCCGCTCAACGTCATCGTCATCTCCTTTGACGCCTTGCGCGCGGACCGGCTGGGCGTTCTGGGACAGAAGCTCCCCCTCACCCCGAACCTCGACAGGCTTGCCAAGGAGTCTTTTCTCTTTTCGAACGCCGTCACCCAGGCCCCCTGGACGCTGCCCTCGATGTCTTCTTTTTTCACCTCCACCTACCCGCACGAGCACCAACTCACGAACAAGTTCTCCGTTTTCACGGAAGATCGCCGGGAGCTGGCGACGCTTCCGCGCCGGATGGAGACCCTGGCCGAGGCTTTCCGCGACAACGGCTACCGCACCGCCGCCTTCACGGGAGGCGGCGGGCTCGAGGGGAGCTTCGGATTCTCCCGAGGCTTTGACGTCTATTTCGACTCCGACACCTTCGACGGCTTTCGGCTGACCTTTCCTTTGTCTCTTAACTGGATCCGGAGCCCGGACAAACGCCCCTTTTTTCTTTTCGCCCACGGCTACGACGTCCACGGCCAATACGTCGAGACGGACAAGATCAAGAGCCGCTTCGCCGATCCGCATTATCGCGGGCCCTTCACCGGTTCCTTGAAGGAATTTCTCAAGCTGCGCATGATGACGATCAAGGAAGAGCCCATTCATATCACCCAAGCCGACGCGAGGTTCTGGCGCGCTCTCTACGACGAGAAGGTGCTCCGGGCGGACGAGAAGTTCGGGAAATTCTGGGGCGACCTCAGGCGAATCCCCAGACTCCTTGATCGCACGGTGATCGTCGTCATCGCGGACCACGGGGATCAATATTACGAGCACGGCGGCTTCGACCAGGAGACGCTGCAGGACCTCTGCCGCATTGCGGTCAGGGTGGGCCTCTCCCCCATCGTGCGCGTCGCCGACCTGCAATACTCCCTGATCGCCCGCGCCCTCGACTGCGGCGCCGAAGGCGTCATCTTCCCCCGCGT
>JAJYFI010000092.1:2821-6711 GCA_021790955.1 bacterium
CCGCTCATCATCCATGTGCCCGGACGGCCGGGCCGCACGATCAAGTCCCAAGTCCGCCTCGTCGACGTCATGCCGACTCTGCTTGACCTCTGCCGCCTTCATGTCACGCCTCGGCTGAGGGCCCAGATGAAGGGACGGGATCTCGATCCTCTCATGGAGGGGCGGCCCTCGCCGCGCCAAGCCGTCTCCGAGACGGACTTTCTCCTGCAGAGCTTCAAGCGGTCCTTGAGGACCGCCGGAGGGCTCAAGCTGATCTATGACCTTGAAAATCTTCGCGGCGAGCTTTATGATCTGAAAACGGACCCTGGCGAACATCATGATCTCCGCAAGGAAAAGCCTGGACTTGCTCGGCGGCTCACCCGGCGGCTCTTCAAGGCCCTCGGGATGAAGTCGCCGGAATAGGAACTCGAATGGCGAAGCGGACAGGTCCCCAAGCCCCCATCCTCCTGCTGCTTTTGGCGGTCTCGCCGCAATCCTTGATTGCGGCGACGGCCGCCCAACGGCCGGATCGAGCCCTTTCCGGCGCGCTGAGGCCTTTGGGGCTCGCGTGGCCGCCGTACGCGTCCGCCGCCGTCGACTCCGTCCGCTCTCTCGAAGCGAGCGGACGGGACGCTCCGGCGATTTGGCAGATCGCGGCCTCCTCGGACGCGGTTAAAATTCGCCTGCGCATCGAAAAGGGCGTCGAGGCCGCCGAGGCCGCCCGCAGGACGACGGCCGAGATCACCCGCATCAACATGCTCTATGAGGGGCCCGCGGCCTACCCCGGCATGATCACGGAGAAAAACGCCGTGCCGCAATCATTGCGGCCCCGAAAAATCCCCTCTCCCGCGGGGACCGGGCCGACCTGGCTCATCCCCGCAACGGCCAGGCTGGGCTACGGCGCCGCGAACGAAGTCGATATCGCTTACAAGAGCCTTCTCTCCTTCCGCTATTGTTCCGCCTCGCGAGCCTGGGCCCGTCTTGAAATTTTTTGGCCGAAGCGCGAATTTAATAAAACCGATTTCCTCAAAGACCTGCTGCGTTTTCACTGCTTATCTCCTTCACTTTACACAAATCATGAGACGGGCCCGCAGCTCCAAGAAAAATAAAGCCGCGCCCTGGCCCGATCTGCCGAAGAACTCGAGAAGGAGGCGCCTAAGAGACCACCGCGCGCACGAAGCCGCCGCCGCTGATGCGATGGCCGTCCACCAGCACGAAACGGCTTAAGGCGGGGTTGTCCGATGCGAGATCGAACGCCGCCGCGCGCTCAAGACGCAGGACGCATTCCGCGACCTCGTTCGATCGCACCTCGCGGCGCTCGGCCCCTCCCTTGAGCGTCGCGGCCGCGACGACGCGGACCACCTTGTCGAGCTTCGCCGGGACCTTGGTGGTCCCTGAACGGAAAATATAGCGCCGCCCGGTCGCCAAAGATTCCTGGCCCAGCCAAAGCAGGCTCGCCAGAAGCTTCCTCGCCGTCTCCGGGGGTTTCTCGCGGGCATGCGCGGCCGTCTCGCCTCGCCGCGGCTTGAACGGGCGGTTGAGCGACAGCCCGATCGCCATCCCGCGCTCCGCCCTCCTAAGGCCGTTTTGGGGATAGGTCTCGATCGCGACCACCTTGGCGGACTTTCGAGAGGGATAAAAAACGATGTCGTCCGCGACGGCGACGGAGCCCGATTCGACCGTGCCGACGACGACAGGGCGGCCGGCGCCTTGGCGGGCGACGGCGTAGACGTCCTGCACCGGCATGCGGAAGGGAAGGCGGGAGTCGGGCGGCTCCGCGTCGAATTCATCGAGAGCGGCCAGTACGGTCGGCCCCTCATACCAGGGCATGCACCCCGGCCGCGCGACGTTTTCCCCGCCGAAAGCCGCCATCGGGACGCATCTCACCCGGGTCAATCCCGACGCCTTCAAAAGCTCCAAGCACTCGGCGGACAGCCGATCGAAGGCCCCCTGGTCGTAGCCCACCGCGTCCATCTTGTTGACGAGGACGATCGCCTGGCCGATTCCGAGAAAAGAGAGGAGCCGCCCATGGCGCCTCGAATTCTCCCCCAGCCCCTCCCGGGCGCTCACGACCCAGACGGCGGCCGCGGCGTGGGACGCCCCCGTCGCCATGTTCCTGAGAAGCTCGACATGCCCTGGAGAGTCGAGCAGGAGATAATCCCGTCGCGCGCCCTTCAGAAAAATCCTGGCGACATCGAGCGTCATATTGTCCGCCTGTTCCTGGCGCAGCGCATCAATGAGATAGGCATACTCGAAGGGCCGAGATTCCTCGGCGCAGAGCTTCCTGGTCCGTTCAAGACGCCCGCGCGGGAGGGCCCCGCTGTCGAGGAGGAGGCGTCCGACGACCGTGCTTTTCCCGCAGTCGACGTCTCCCACCACGACGACGCTGAGGCGATCTCTGGGGGGTGGCGTCACATGTATCCCTCTCGCCGCAGGCCCTCGAGCGTGCCTCGATCCTCGTCGTCCTGGGCGCGGCCCGATCGCTCGGCCACGTCCTTCAGGTCCCCGGTCTTGAGCTCCGCGACGATCTCCGCGGGGGTCTTCGAGGCCGACTCGATGGGCGTGGTGCACGGCGCGCACCCCAGGGAACGATAGCGCAAACCATCGCCCCGGTCGTAATAAAGATCGACGAGAGGGATCTTCTCACGGTCGACGTATTCCCAAACGTCCGCCTCGCGCCATTCGAGCAGGGGATGAACGCGGACCTGGGTCCCGGCAGGAAAATCGACGTTGTAGAGGTTCCAAAACTCGGGCGGCTGCTGGGCAGGATCCCAAAAATGCTCGCCGCTGCGCGGGGAAAAATAGCGTTCCTTCGACCGGCTGCCCTCCTCGTCGGCGCGGATGGCGGCGATGACGGCGTGGAACGCCCGGCCGGAGCGCCAGGGCTTTAATCGTCCCGTTCGAGGGTCGAGCCTTTTTCTCGGCCCGCGGCCGTCGAGGGTGTCTCTCAGGGCGTCGCTTTTCAAAAGACGGCAGCAGGCAAGCCGGCCGACGGCCCCGTCGGGAAAGGTCCGACATCCCGCCAGAGCCGCTTCGTTTTGCCCCACGATGAGGTCGAGGCCCCACTCCCGCGCCGTCCCGTCGCGGTAAGCGATCATATCCGGGATCTTGAAGCTCGTGTCGATATGGACAAGCGGGAACGGGATACGGCCGAGAAAGGCCTTGCGCGCAAGCCACATGAGCGCCGTGCTGTCCTTGCCCATGGACCAAAGCATCGCCAGGTCCCTTCCGAAGGCGGCATAAGCCTCGCGCAGGACGTGAATGCTCCGATTTTCGAGCCGATCCAGGAAAGTCATGACGGCTTCCCTTCATCCACGCCGGCCCAGGAATCCGCGATAAAATCCAGGATCATCTTCGCCGCGCGCAGCGCCGCGATTCTCGAAGTATCGATGGAAAGCTCCGGTTTCCTGGGCGCCTCATAGGGATCGCTGACGCCGGTGAAATTCTTGAGCAGGCCCGCCCGCGCGAGGGCGTAATGGCCCTTGGGGTCTCGTTTCTCGCAAACGTCCGTCGGCGTCGAGACGTGGACCTCGACAAATCGGCGGCAGAGCCCTCGGGCCGCGTCGCGGGAGCCGCGATAGGGAGAAACGAGGGCGGCGAGGACGAAGACGCCGTGCCGCTCAAGCAGGCTTGCGACATAGCCCACCCGCCGCACGTGAGCGTCGCGATCCGCCTTCGCGAACCCGGTGGCCGGAAACAGCTTCCGGATATCGTCTCCATCCAGGATCTCGACGGGAAGGCTCCGCTCCCTCAAAAGCCCCGCCAGGCGTCGGGCGATCGTGGTCTTTCCCGCTCCGGGAAGGCCCGTCAGCCAGACGACGCCTCCTTGGGCCGCGTTTGCGGACTTCCTGCCCCGAGGCCTCATCCAAGCAAGCGCAGTTTCGTCAAAAAAAGGCGTTTCCGCGCCATCA
>JAJYFI010000093.1 GCA_021790955.1 bacterium
CCCAGGGCCCCTCATAGCCGACGCTCTTGAAGGTCGCCCGCCCCACCGCGAGCTACGCAAGGCCGCCGATCTTTTGATAGAGGCCGCCCTGATAGACGAGCAGCGTCCACAAGAGCCAATAGAGGGCCCCGATCGAGGCCAAAAAGGCGACGAGCACCTGGGCGAGATGCACCGGGTCGTAGTGTGGCTCCTCGGGCTTCTCCTCGGGCTCCAAAAGCCCCCTCAGCCACGCATCCGCTTTAAGAACCGCTTCCTTAAGGCTCATAAAAGTCCCGAGACCTCCCCGGACCGAGAGGGAGTTGGGGGCTTCATCCGAGCATGTCTTCCATGCCGTAAAAGCCGGGGCGGCGGCCGCGCAGCCAGAGAGCGGCGTCGAGGGCCCCATGCGCGAAGAGCGCCCGCGCGTGCGCGCGGTGGACGATCTCAAGACGCTCGTGCGGGCCCGCCAAGAGAGCCGCGTGCTCCCCCACGATGTCCCCCGCCCTCTGGGAGACGATCGGCACATGACGCCCCCGCCGCGCCTTCGCGATCGAGGCGGCGAGCGCAAGCGCCGTTCCCGAGGGGGCGTCCTTCTTCCCCGCGTGATGAACTTCCGAGACCGAAACGTCGAAACCCGCAAGGGCTTTCGCCGCCTCCGAGGCCAACCGGCACAACAAAAAGACCGCGGGACTGAAATTGGGGGCGTAGAAGACGGGGATTCTCCGCGAAAACGCCCTGAGCTTTTCCATCTGCGCCTTTGAAAACCCGGTCGTCCCGATGACCAGGGCGGTCTTCGAGCCGGCGGCGAGCGCGGCGAGCTTGAGGCTGCCCGCGGGGGATGAGAAGTCGACGGCCGCGTCCGCGTGCGTAAGATGCGGGCCCAGATCTTCCAAGGTCACGGCGGGAGCGCCGCGCGCGTCGCCCGGCTTTTCGTGAAAGAGGCAGGCCGCAAGAGAAAAGCGCGGGTCTGCGGCGGCGAGCTTCGCCACGAGGCTCCCCATGCGCCCCGCGGCCCCCGCCACGATCACGCGCAACGGCGCCTTGCGCTGCCTTGCGTTGCCTTCCGTAGCCATCCGTTGCCTTTGAAAAGTGCCCCCAGGGAGAATCGAACTCCCATTTCCGCCTTGAAAGGGCGGAATCCTAGGGGTTTTTACACCCCCTCCAGGACGGGGGAAAAGCGTTGTATTTTAACAACTTTTGGCCTTCTCCGAAATCGGCTTCCGGAAAATTCATCCGATTTGAGTGTGAGGATTTTTGTGAGGATTCGCCCCAAACACGCGCTGGAACTGCGCACGGAATCAACCAAGACGAACGGAGAAAAAGACAATGAAAAATTCGAAGCAACATCTCGACGCGAAGCCGGAAACGACGTCGACCGAGGACTTGAAAGTCCTCCGCGAACGATACTTGCAGTGGCTGGAGTCATGGCGTAGCGATCCGTCCATAGGATACCGAAAGAATTACGCCAATGCCATAGGCCTGATGATCAAGGCATTGCCGGTGACCCTGGAGGAAGTGACGCCCGAAATCCTGGAAGAGACGGCAAAGAGGGCCAGCGACAGCCACGAGACGCGCGAGAAGATCAGGATCGCCTGCCGACACTTCATCGACTACGCCCACGGCAAGGGCTGGATCAAGTCGAAGCCGCAACTGCGCCGCAACGCGTTGGGGACGCGCCGGGAGAAGCCGCTCCCCGAGCCGCTCAAAAGCCAGCTCCTCGACGTCCTCAAGAAGCACCGCCACAAGCGGACCGGGGATCCCCTCTGCGATGACGTCTTCGACAAACGCGTCGAGAACTTTGAGGCGTTCTACAACGTCGTCTCAAAGGCCGATCCGTCGCGCAGCATCGCGAGACTGGAGGACTTCAGTTCGCAGGACATGGAGACGTTTCAACAGGTCCTGGAAAACGAACCCAGCCCCTACACACGCAAGCCGATCAGCCCGCGCACGGTCAAAACCATCCTCAGCCACATCGTCGCGGTCTTCATTTCTGCCGCGAAGAAACTCCATTGGGACTCCAATCCCATGGATTCCTTCGAGTTGCCCAATTACGAGCATGTCCAGCGGGAAGCGTACCTGCCGAAGGACCACGTGGCGCTCCTCTGCGATCCCGACCCCTTGGAGGGATTGACCCTGCGCGAACAGTTCCTGGCCGTGCGCAACGCGGCAATGGCGGCCGCCCAGTACGACCCCGCGCTGCGCCCCGAGGACGTCGTGCGGCTCTTCGACGAGGGGATCCATTGGGACCGCGAAAGCTCCGCAGGGCTCGTGCCCTTCATCATCCGGGACGGCAAGGCCCGCCCCAAGGGGACCGAGGAAACCTACGACCTCACGCCGGACGGCGTGGAGGCCATCCGCCGCTACCTTGAGCTGCGAAAGCGCTATCTCGCCAAGACCGACATCGCCTTGACGCCGATGAAAGAGAAAAAAACCGGCCGGCCGATCGGGACTCCGCTCTTCATCACGGAAGACGGTCGAGCGATGTCCCCCGAAACCTACGAGGGAATTTTCAAGGCGCTCGCCCGGCGTGCCGGGCTCGATCCCAAGATCACGAGCTACGCCCTGCGTCATTCGCGGATCAGCCACTGGCTCGAAGACAATATCCCAATCGACAGGGTCTCCCGCCTGGCTCGCCACCGGAATCTCAACTTCACCATGCAACACTACGCGCACTACCGCCCCGGCTCGGACCGCAACTTCCTCGAAAAAACCTACGGCAAAAAGCCCGCGGCGGAGCCGATCCTGACGAAGGCACTTCTGCCCGAGCGTCCCGTTCTGCGAAAGATCATCGAGGCGCTGCTCGGTCTGCTTGGCCTCGTCGTGGACCCCGCCAAGGTCGCCCAACTTGAGGAGGCTTTGGTCGAAAAAATCCAAGGAAAGGAGGGCCGGGCGGAGATCTGCTACGGCATCCCGGAGGCGATGGAGAAGCTCCGTCTCGGGCGCACGCAGATATACGACTGGATGCGCCGCGGCAACCTGCATCCCGTCGCTCTGCCCAACAGCCGCAAGGGCCTGCCCCGGGAAGAGATAGACCGGCTCGCGAGCCTGCGCAATTCCAAGGAGGCCGCCCTGATCCTGGGCTACGAGGAGAAAAAGCCCACCACAATTCAACGCTTGGTCCGGGAAGGGACGCTCAAGGCCGTGAAACTCGGCAACGAGAACCTCTTTGCCGACCGGGATCTAACCGAGCACCTGTTGCGGCTCAACTCCCATAAGTTGGCCTTCGGCGTCCGTCCACGCCGGCCCCGGATGGCGCCGATGAAATCCGCGCCGACGCAGGCGTTTAACTTCACGACTCCCGCAATCTCGGGAGGCCCGGCGCCCCTGCAATAACCGCAGGATTGAATAGTTGGAATTCAAGCATTAAGTGGTTGATTTCCAACCATTAAGCTGGTAGACTTCTAGTATGTTCGAACGCCACCTCGTCCGGAACGTCTTGGACGCGCTGGCCGACAGCCCCGCCGTGTTCTTGAACGGCGCAAGGCAAACGGGCAAAAGCACACTCGCCCAAAAGCTCGCTGTAGGACCCCACCGGGCGCGCTATCTCACCTTAGACGACATCGCGGTGCTCGCGGCGGCCAAGAACGACCCGGAGGGCTTCCTCGCGGGCCTCAACGACCCCATCGTCATCGACGAGGTCCAGCGAGCTCCAGAGCTTTTCATCCCCCTTAAAGCCGCGGTGGACCGGGAGCGGCGTCCGGGGCGCTTTCTGCTCACGGGCTCGGCCAGCGCCTTGGTCCTTCCGAAACTGGCGCAAGCCCTGACGGGACGCATGGAAATCCTCACTCTCTGGCCGCTCTCTCAAGGAGAGATCGAGGGAACCAGAGAAAGCTTCATCGATGCTCTCTTTCACGAGGGCTCCGCCTTCGATGCCGGGAAGCCCTTGTCCCGTACGGAGATTTGGAACAAGGTCGTCCTGGGCGGATATCCGGAGCCCCTAGGCCGGCCGCAGCCCGAGCGGCGCGCGGCGTGGGTCAATTCCTACCTGACCGCCATCGTCGAGCGGGACATCCGCGACCTCGCGGCCATCGAGGGGCTGACACAGCTCCCCAGACTCCTCCATCTACTCGCGGCGCGAGGGGCCGGCCTCATGAACTACGCCGAGCTGTCGCGCTCCATGGGCCTGCCGCAGTCGACGCTCAAGCGCTACCTCGCCCTGCTGGAGGCCGCCTTCCTGCTGCAAAGGCTCCCGCCCTGGAGCGGGAATCTGGGCAAGCGCCTCGTCAAGACTCCAAAAATCTTCCTCAACGACACCGGGCTCGCGGCCAACCTTCTGGCCTTGGACGCGGCACGCCTAGAAGAGAATGCGCCCATGGCCGGGCCGCTCCTTGAGACCTTCGTGATGGCGGAGTTGACCAAACAAGCGGGATGGAGCCGGGTCAAGCCTCGGCTTTATCACTTCCGGACGGAAACCGGAGCGGAGGCGGACTTCGTCATGGAGGACGCCCGTGGCCGGGTCGTCGGCGTCGAGGTCAAGGCGGGCTCGACAGGCACCGGGGACTTCAAGGGACTCAAGGTCCTGGAGGAGGCGCTCGGTAAAAAGTTTCTGCGGGGAGTGGTCCTTTATCTCGGCCGCGAGGCGGTCCCCTTCGCCAAGAACATGCACGCCCTGCCCCTTAGCGCCCTGTGGCGCACCCCAGCGCCCAGGCGCTGACGCCATCGTCACAAGCAACCAAGTTAAATTTTGCTTTCGCGCAAATGGCCCCGCCCCGGCACCGGCTACTGCCCGACGCGCAACACGACCTTTGACACTTGCGGGGCGATGACGCCGCTGAAAGGGATGGTCACGCGCGTCGCCAATCCCATGGAGAGCTCATCTGCGACGCCCGACCACAGCTCGTTGCCGGCAGCATCAAAGGCCGCGTAGCGGCAGCTCCCCGCCAATAGAGGCCCGGCGTAGGTGGCGGTAAACTGGAGGTTGATGATCCCGGCGTCGCTCCATTGGACGTCCGTCACGTCGAGGCCGTCTCCAAGGACGACCGGAGTTTTCACCGAACCCGCGTTGACGATGGTCCGCGGGACGCGCGGACAAGCCTAAAGCCCAAGAACGGCTGGCGGAAATCTTTCGGGCCGTAACCATAGGTGGCCGTGCCGGCGCGCGAAAAAGCGGCGGAAGTCATCCAAAAAGAGCCGCGCACGACGTGATGGTCCCCCTTCGCGGCGCCCCGAGGATCGACGGCAGGCCCCTGCGCATACGGATCGTTCATGTCAACGCGGTCCCCAGTCCACATCATGGCGTCGCCCAGCATATCATAAAGCCCCCAGGCGTCAGCCTGGAGCCGCGCCACCGGATGGATGCGCCCGCCCGAGTTTTC
This sequence comes from bacterium, assembly GCA_021790955.1. Taxonomy (GTDB): domain Bacteria; phylum Elusimicrobiota; class Elusimicrobia; order UBA1565; family UBA9628; genus JAJZAK01. Next base: position 5,295 of record JAJYFI010000093.1, read on the forward strand.
GGCGGTCCAGGCGCCGCCCTCGGAGCCTCCGCCCGCTCTCGCGGCGCGCTCCCATTCGGCCGCGCTCGGCAAGCGATACGCGTATTGGTCCTGCATGGCGTTGAGCCGCGCCAAGAACCTGGCGACATCCTCCCAGGAGATGCTTTCCACAGGGTTGTCCGCGCATAGTTCCACCCCGTCGAGGCGCAGGAACCGGCCCTCGCCGCAGTCCTGCGCGCCATGGAACTGCGCCGGATTGCCGCCCATTACGAGGACGTATTGGAGCTGCGTCACGTCCGTCGCCTGCATGTCGTAGGAATGCGTAAGCGTGACCGGGCGCGCGATATCCGCCATCTTTCCGCCTCCCGCGTCCACGGAGACGCCCATCATGAATGTTCCCGAAGGGATTGCCACGAATCTAGCTGCAACTCCGACGAGTCGCTCGTCAAAAGCGGGCATGACTGCCGTCTCCTCCGCAGCCGCCCCTGCGGGCCCTGCCAATATTACCGCGATGAGCCACCCGATGACGCCGGTCCCCGCGAATCGATTCATGTCTCCCTCCCCGTGCGACGCCATAGCCTCCGATACTTTCCATTTGGCGCCGCGCCGCAAACCAAGGAAGGGACTTTCGGTCATGCGCTGGTAGGCCATTGGGACCGGCGTGTTAGCATAATAATACATATTGCAATTTGCAATTATGCATGTTATGCTTGAGATGCCATGCGGACGCTCCAAGGGATCAAACCCCAGGACGTGCTGGTTCTTCTCAAGCTCTGCCTTTGGGACGGCAGGGCGTGGCGACATGTCGACCTCGCGGACGCGCTTGGGCTTTCCCAAACGGAAGTCAGCTTCGCGCTTGAGCGCTGCCGGGCCTCGGGGTTCCTCGATCAATCCAAGAAGCGCGTCCTGCGCTCGGCCTTGATCGAGTTCCTGGCCCACGGGCTCAAGTACGTCTACCCCGCGCGCCCCGGCCCCCTCTGCCGGGGTATCCCGACGGCCCACTCGGCGACGCCCCTCTCCAAGCGCATCGTCTCCGAGGAGAACGACCAATACGTCTGGGCGCACAGCGAGGGCGCGATGCGCGGGCAGGCGATCGAGCCGCTCTATGAATCAGCGCCGGAGGCCGCCAGGAAAGCCCTCAAGCTCCACGATCTCCTGGCCCTGCTCGAAGCGGTTCGTCCACGCGGTGGAGGTGCGCTCGACGCGCAGCCGCTGGTCGCGGCGCACGAACAGGCCCGTCTCGTTCCGCACGAGCCCGCCCGGCAGCAGCCGCGCCTCCGCCAGCATCTGGAAGCCGAGCCCGGAGTACTTGGCATACTCACTTAACGGGCTCTTTCTGTTCGTTGAGTTTTTCATTGGTCGTCTCTCCGTTTCGGTTTGGAACGCCGTTGGCCGCCGCCCCCATCTTGATGGTGCCGTTCCAGACGGCGCCGGCCTC
>JAJYFI010000094.1 GCA_021790955.1 bacterium
CCGCGTTGGGAAGTCCGACGATGCCTATTTCCATCTCAATCGGTTGTTCCCGCGTCATGAAGGCTTCCCACGATCCGGTCAAATTCCGCCGTCTTTTCTCCCGCGGAGAAGACGTAGAGCAGCTTTTCTCCGAGGATGTACGCGGTCACGCGAGCGTTGGGGAATTCGTAGTCGTATTCGACGCCCTGCAGCGTCGGTTGGCCGAGGCGAAGGACCTCGACGGAGGGATGTTCCTTGTTCCGAGCGTCCGCCGCGGCGACGAAGCTCTTGAGCTTGGAGAAGCCCGCGGCCGTGCCCGGAAAGGGGCTGGGGCGGACCGTCAACCGGATGACGCCCAGGCGGCCGTAGCGCAGCCAGCGAGAGGGATCGTCGAGTTCCGTGCCCGTCTTAAAAAAGTAGGCCGTCTGATTCCCCTTGGCCCGATCATCGAGGGCTTCAACCGTATAGCCGGAAGGGACGTAAACCACGTAGCCCCAGTGCCCGATGAACGGTCCTGCGCCTTTGACGGTCTGGAGGGCGTGGTTGGCGCGACCGTTCCGGCGATGATGGACGGCCGTCATCAGCGCGGCGACGGCTACGGTGACGGCGAGAAAGAAGAAAAGTTGAAAACCCGGCCCGGACGATTCCTCCTGGCGTGCGGCGTCCTTGGGGCGCGCTTCCTTGAGCGCCGCGTCGAACTCCTCGGCGGAGACGGCGTCTCCCAGCTCCTGGCGCAGGGCCTCGGGCTCGGCGCCTTCTAGGCGCCCTTGGAGATAGGCCACCAGCTCCTCATGAGTCATAGTGTATTATAAGAATCATTGACCCTTCCGGGCGGCGTAAGATATACTTCTCCTCGATGAAAAACATCCTGATCGCCGTTGCCATGGCGTGCGCCGCGTCGGGGCCTTCGTGGGCGGGCACGTTTAGCGGCATTTTCGACGGTTTCGCCACCAACGCGGCGCAAAACACGATCCGGCCGTTCGCGCTGGATTTGGGCGGCTTGCTGGGGGCCGACGACCAGTGGGATGGCCGCACGTTGGGCTTTCCCGGCTTCGACGTGGGGGCGATCGAGAGCTTCCAGGACACGCCGAACTCGAACGACACGATCCTGCGCGCGGCCTTCGGGAACCATTCCTTCATGGGCATCCCCATGGTCCAGGCGGCGGTGGGGCTTCCTTTCAGGTTCGACGTCGTCGCGCACGGCATGACTTACGACGGGATGACGGTGTTGGGCGGCGGCCTGCGATACGGAATCCTGCGTTCCGGGACGATCACGAAGTTCATCCCGAACCTGGGCGTCTCGGCCTTCGGCGACCAAGCGAGCTACGGCGCGTTCGATGCCACCCACTACGCCTTCAACGTCGACGCCTCCTTCGATCTGCCGATCATCGAGCCTTTCATCGGCGCGGGCCTCGACCGGACGAGCGTCACCGTAAATTCGGTGCCGGGCGTTAACGGGGATTACGGACCCGTCGAAGGAACTCGCTACACGGCCGGGCTCGAGATCACGCCCTTCCCATTCACGAGAGTCGACGTGGCCTATCTTTCCCTCCACGGCATCCCCGGCGCGACCGCGAAGCTCGGGTTTAAGTTTTAGTGAGCCGCGGCCTCCGTTTAGGCTAAGATCCGCCCGTGCCTCTGAGCGCGGCGCAGAAACGCTACGTGGAAGAAGTCCGCCGGATCGTGCTTCAAGCCCTCGATCCCGATGCCGGCAAGGCCTATCTCTTCGGTTCCTTCGCCGCCGGCAGGGCTCGAAGAGGTTCCGACATCGACGTCGCCATTTGGCCGTCCGAAAAGGCGCGCGGCTCGCTTCTCAGCGAGATCAGGGAACGATTGGAGGAGAGCACGGTGCCGTATAAAGTAGACGTGGTCGACCTCCGTTCGGCCGCTCCAGAATTCCGCGAGAAGGTGCTGCGCGAGGCGGTCCCTTGGAAAGGCTGAAGCAGCGTTTCGAGACGGCTCGAAAGGCCTTGGAGACTCTCCGGGAGCTTTCCGGCCGCCCCGAAGCTTCGCCTCGCGACCGGGACGCCGCCATCCAAAGATTTGAATACAGCTTCGAGGCCGTTTGGAAGGCCTTGCAGCTTTATTTGGCCGAAAAGGAAGGCGTGGAGGCCAATTCGCCCAAGAGTTGCGCGCGAAGCTCGCGCGAACTGGGACTCTTGGACGACGCCGACGCCGAGGCGGCCTTGCGCATGGCCGACGACCGCAATTTGACTTCCCACGCTTACAACGAGGGCTTGGCGAAGGCGATTTACGCCAAGCTTGCCGGCTACGCGGCCCTTATGGATCGCTGGCTGAAGGCTGCGGGAATCTGAGATTGATTCGACATTAAACTCGGTTTCCTGCACCGTCAGCCAAGCGGACGCCCGATTCTACTTGAGCGTTACGGGAAAGCACAACTTGCGTCCAGCCAAGGTCAAGTTCTCAGTGAAGTGCGGTCAGGCCGGAGAGTCGGCCAAGGAGCGCCAAGTCGAGATGGCCTTCACCAATCCTGATTTCCAAAAATTGTTGAACGTCGACCCGCGTTTGAACCTTTGAGCTAAAAAGCCAATCACGCGAAACCGGGGTCAAGCCTTGACTTGAGACATGTCGCCTGCATACCGAGGCGGTGTCCCAAGTCAGGACCCTATCCAAAAGTCCCACGAGCTCGACGTGGGAGGTCTGGGGGAAGAGGTCGACGGGCTGCGCCTTCAAGAGCTTGTAGCCGAAGCGGGCGAGTTCCTTGACGTCGCGGGCAAAGGTCGCGGGGTCGCAGGAAACGTAGACCAGCCGCCGGATGGCGGGATGCCGCAAGAGGCCGCGGGCCGCCGGAGAGAGCCCCGAGCGCGGAGGGTCGGCGACCGCGACGACGCGTCCCTCGAGGCGCTTGGCCAGCCGGGAGACCGCGGCTTCTGTTTTCATCGCCAGGAATTCGACGTTCGTGACGCCGTTGCGCCGGGCGTTTTTCCAGGCGTCCTCGACCGCCGCGTGGTTTTCCTCGACCCCGACGACGCTCCGGACCGCCCGGCTGATCCAGAAGGCCAAGGGTCCGACGCCGCTGTACAGGTCGAGGGCCAGATCGAAGCGGACTCCGCCTTCACGAAGGAAATGAAGGGCCTCGTCGTAGAGGAGCTGCGCGGCGCCGGAGTTGACCTGGAAAAATGAGGCGGGGGAAAGCATGAAGGAAAAGGAGCCGAGCCGGGCTTCCAGGGCGTCCGCCCCCCAAAGTTTGCGCCAATAGGGGCCAAGGATGACGGAACTTTCCTCGGGCTGGACGTTGTGGTGGAGACCGATGATTTCGGGGAACGCTTTCCTGAGCTCCTCGGAAAGCATCCTTCCCTGCGGCGGAAGCGTCTGGGACTTCGTTACGATCGCGGCGAGCGCCTTATTCTCGCCGTTGAGACGGATCAGAAGGTGCTTGATCCAGGGCGCCGCGCCCGCGGCGGCGCCTCGGCGGAGGCATTCCTTGGCTTTCAGGAGCATCCTCACGGAGAGATCCGGTTGGACGGCGCATTCCGTCAGGTCGATGATGCGATGGCTCCCGGGGGCGTAGAAGCCCGCGACGACATCTCCCCGGGGGCCATGGAGCCCAAAAGGCACTTGGACCTTGTTGCGGTATCCCCACTCGCGGGGCGAGGCGAGGGCCGGGAGAACGGGCGCGTCCTTGAGCCCTCCGAGCCGCCTCAGGCAGCCGACGACGATCTCGCGCTTGAGCTTGAGCTGGGCTTCGTAGCCGAGCTGCTGCCAGTCGCAGCCGCCGCAGGAGGCGCCCTCGGGCCTGCCGGGCGCGAAATGGACCGGACAGCGGGGAGGGATCCGGTCGGGGCCGGGCGCGATGACTCGAAGGATTCGGCCCCGGGCGAAGCTCGAGCGCTTCTCGGCGAGATCGATTTCAAGCTCGTCTCCGGGGACGGCATAGGGGACGAAGACGACGAGGCCGGACTCCCCGAGCCGCGCCACTCCCGCCCCCTCGGGGGCGATGCGGTCGATCTTGACCCGGCTCAGGCTAATCCTCGTCCCTCGCCCCGCGCCTGGCCGGGGAGCCGGCGGCCACCCAGGAAAGATACGCCTCGATGAAGCCGTCGAGATCGCCGTCCATGACGGCGTCCACCTGCGAGGTGGAATATCCCGTGCGAAGGTCCTTGACGAGCTGGTAGGGCATGAAGACGTAGGAACGGATCTGGTTGCCCCAGCCGATCTCGCCCATGTTGTCGTAGCGCCGCTCCTGCGCCGCGCGCTTCTTGTCGAGCTCGATCTGGTAGAGCTTCGCCTTGAGCATCCTCATGGCGTTGATGCGGTTCTGCAGCTGAGAGCGCTCGGTCTGGCAAGCGACGACGACGCCCGTCGGGATATGGATCAGCCGGACCGCGGTTTCGACTTTGTTCACGTTCTGGCCGCCGTGGCCGCCCGCTCGGTAGGTTTCGAGCTTGATGTCCGAGTCGGCGACCTTGATCTCGATGTCGTCCTCAATGTCGGCCAGCACATCCAGGGACGCGAAGGAGGTGTGACGCCGCTTGTTGGCGTCGAACGGCGAGATGCGGACCAGGCGGTGGACGCCGATCTCGCCCTTTAAAAGCCCGTAGGCGTTCGGGCCTCGGACGAAGGCGGAGGCGCTTTTGACGCCGGCCTCCTCTCCCTTGAGGATGTCGGTCAGGACGAACTCGAGCCCGTGCCGCTGGGCCCAGCGGGAGTACATGCGCAGCAGCATCTCGTTCCAGTCGCAGGCCTCGGTGCCGCCCGCCCCGGCGTGGAAGCTCAAGATCGCGTCCGACCGGTCGAGTTCCCCGGAAAGCTTGAGCGCGGTGTCCATCTCGCGCAGCGCCCGCTGAGCCTCCGAGAGCTCCTTGCCGACGATCTTGAGCTCGGAGGCGTCGTCGGCTTCCCGCGCGAGCTCGAGATGGGTCTTTAAGTCGTCGAGGCTCTGTCCCGCGTTTTGCCACTTGGCGACCGTTTTCTTGAGGCGGTCGAGTTCGGTCGACTTTTTGCGCGCGATCTCGGGGCGGGCCCAAAAGCCGGTCGTGGCGACCTCGGCCTCGAGGGCCTGAATGTCGTTGCGAAGCTTGGCGATATTGAGGAGCTTGCCGAGGCGCTCGTGGAGATTCAGGGCCTCCGTCAGCGCTTGAGCCGTTTCTGGAAACATGGGGTGTTAGGCGCGTGCGAGCTTCCCGGCTGTGATCGCGGCCGCCGCGAGGAGGCAGAGCCAGGCGAACCAGTCGCCGTGCCTGGCGTAAAAGGAGCGCGCGGGGAAAGGATCCGCCGCCGGGATCGAAACCTCGACGTCCCCGCGGCGCCCCAGCCCCAAGCGCGCGATGGGGAAGCCCCACGGATCGATCGCGGCGGAAATGCCCGTGTTGGCCGCGCGCAGGACATAGACCCGGTTCTCGACCGCGCGGAAAACGTTCGTCCCGAAGTGTTGGTAAGGGCCCCAGGTGTCCTTATACCATCCGTCGTTGGTCAGGTTCGCGATGATCCTGGCGCCTCGGGCGGCGTCCTCCCTCGCAAGCTCCGGGAAGGCCGCCTCGTAGCAGATGGTGACGGCCACGGCGCCGGCGGCTGTCTTCAACAGCGGCTGGTCGGGGCTTCCCGGCGTCAGGTCGCCAAAGGCGTTGAGAATCCCGATGAAGCGTTTGAGGAACTTGAGGGGCACGAACTCGCCGAAGGGGACCAGCCGCCGTTTGTGATAGCGGGCGACGATTTCTCCCTTGGGGGAGACGAGGAGGGCCGAATTGTAGATCTCGGGGGCGTCTCCGGCTCGAAGGTAGGAGATGGCGCCGACGAGCTGGGTTGCCTTGGCGCGGGGAAGATCGAGGCGGCTCACGGACTCGTCGACGGCGAAGGGGATGGCCGATTCCGGCCATAGGATGAGGGAGGGGCGCATGGAGACGGCTTTCCCGACGAGCGTCGCGAGAATGCGGGCATTTTCCATCCGGAACGCGTCGTCCCATTTGTGATACTGGTCGATATCCGGCTGGAGGATGACCGCCGTCGCGGAGGAGGACGGCTTCGATCCCAGGAAAAAAGCGCGCCCCGAAAGCTGAGACTCTCCCCATGCGGCTCCGGCCGCGATCAGGAGCGCCGCCGGGACGAGCGCTGAGGCGGCGGTTTTGAGGCGGGGGACGTCCTTGCGGGAGAGGTTGATCCACGCCCCCAAGCCCGCGTTAAAAGCCAAGAGGAGCGCCCCAAGGCCGTAGGGGCCCAACACGGAGTCCATCTGAAAGAGCGCCGGATGCCGCCACTGGGTGTAGGCTAGGAAGTCGGCCGCCAGGCGGGGCGTGAACCTGTTCCAAAGAAAGCTCCAGGCCGTCCACGAGGCGGCCCAACCCCACGGCTTCAGGGCGAGCGGCAGCCTGGCGAGCGTCCATGCGCCGAAGAATCCGATCGAGGCCCAGCTGAGAGCCAGAAAGGCCGAGAGGGAAAAAAGCGCGACGACTCCCACGAGCCGCGAGACGTGGGCGAAGCGGCAGGTCCAATAAATCCAGTTGAGCGCCGTCGCGTGGAAGGCGAAGCCGGCGACGAAGCCGAGGAGAGCGCCCCGCCGCGGCGCGGCCTCGTCGAGCGCCGCGAAAAGAGGCGCCAGGGCGAACCATCCCAGGACATCGAGCCCCGGCTTGGGAAGGCAAAGGGCGAGGGATATTCCCGAGGCAG
>JAJYFI010000095.1 GCA_021790955.1 bacterium
CAGGACCACCCGGCCCGCTCGATCCACGACGCGCTATCGGTCGAGGACGATCGCGACCTTGTCCTCGGGGCTCGCCCCGGCCTTGAGCTCCGTCACGCCCACGGCGTCGGCCAGGTACCGGACCTCGGCTTCCCGGTCCCCCGAGACGATCATCAGCTTTTCGAAGCGATGAAGGCGGGGGAGATGCGTGAGGAAGGAGCGGCTTTCTGGACGCGGCGCGTCCCGGAACCGCAGCAGCGCGGCGAAGGCCCCCTCTTGGAGCATCACGCATTCAAGGCCGCCCGCCGACGGCGGGAAATCGAGGCCCAACGCCTCGGCTTGGCGCCGCCCCGTGATCCGGATCTCGCGCCCCTCCACGACGCCCATCAGGCCCTCCCCAGGCCTCTCGTGAATCTCCTGCGCCTCGGGAATCTCGACGTTCTCCGCGCGAGCGGCGTCGAGGATCGCGCGAGCGAGGGGATGGCGCGAATAGCGCTCGAGCCCGGCCGCGAGAGAAAGGGCCTCCTGCCTCGTCATGGGGGGCGCGGCCGTCAGATCCGTCAGGGCCGGCCTGCCGTAGGTGAGCGTCCCCGTCTTGTCGAAGATGGCGGTGCGGCAACCGCCGATCCGTTCGAGCGCCGCCGGGTCGCGGACCACGATGGATCTCGAGGCCGCCAGCGACACCGCGCCGATCACCGACACGGGAACCGCGATGATGAGCGGGCAGGGCGTCGCCGAGACGAGCACCGCCAGGAACCTCTCGGAGCGGCCTCCCGCGATCCAGGCCGCGGCGGCGACCGCGATCGCGAGGGGAGAATACCAGGCCGCGACCTCGTCGGCCAGCCGCCTCAGCCGCGGTCGGCGCTGGATCGATTCCTCCATGACGCGCATGATGGCGGCATACCGGGAATCCTTGGCGGGCTTTAAGGCCTTGATCGTCAAAAGGCTTTCCCCGTTGAGCGCCCCGGAGAGCGTCGAGGATCCCACGTTTTTTTCCATGCGGAAGGGCTCCCCCGTCAAGAACGACTCGTCCATCCAGCCTCGCCCCGACAGGACGACGCCGTCGGCGGGCGCGATCTCGTGAGGATGGACGGACAGGACGTCTCCCGGCAGGATGTCCTCCACGGAGACGTCCTCGACGCCGGAGCTCGTGACGCGGTGCGCCGTCTGCGGCATGCGCCGGGCCATGGCCTCCAGGATGCGGGAGGCCCTCCGTGACGCCAGGCCCTCGAGCGCCTCGCCTCCCGAGAGCATGAGGACGAGGATCGCCGCGACGAGCCATTGGGACATCACGAGGGCCGCCGCGAAGGAGACGAGCGCCAGCAAATCCGCCCTGAACTCGCCGGCCAGAAGGCGCTTGGCGACCCCGAAACCAAGAGGAAAGACGCCGAGCGCCAGCGCCGGCAGGACCGCGAGATCCCGCCAGGCTGCGGCTCCCCGCGGCCAAAAGGAGAAGAGGATGTAAAGCCCGATCCCGGCGCCGGCGACGCCGGCGATGAGGAGCCGGCTCCATCCCGATCGCGGCTCAGGCGGTGACGGGGCCGAAGTTCCAGACATGGAATCGCGCGGCCGGTCGCACCGGTTCAGCCCCGCCTTTCGCGCTAAGGGATCCCCGCCGACTTTCGATCGTGGCGCAGCAGCACCGAGACTCCGTCGCTCAAGCGGCGCGAGGCGAGGCCGGGCGGGATCGCCAGGATCGGCTTCGTCGAATGCCTGATGACGCGTTCGACCGTCGTTCCCAGGATGGTGTCGTTGAGAAATCCCCTGTGATGCGCGGCCATGACGACAAGATCCGCGTCCGACGAGGCCGCGACGATCTGCTCGTCCGTCTTGCCGAAGCCCAAGCGCATGGACGGCTTGCAGGCGCGGCGCACGTGCGGCGTCAGACGCGAGAGCGCCGCCGCCAGCCTCGACTTCGCCTCCTTGATCGCCGCCGGATCGGCGTCAAGAGCCGCGTCGAGAACGTGAAACGCCGTCAGCCGGGCCTTGAAAGCCTGGGCCGCATACGCCGCCGCCTGGAGGCCCGTCAGGGCGTAAGGCTCGAAGTTGACCGGGGCGAGGACGTTCTTGAAGGTTCCGGGCTTGCCGCGCACGACCAAGACCGGGATCACCGAATGATAAACGACCGTCTCCGCGATGGAGCCTTGGATCGCGCGCTGAAGCCCCGTGCGCCCATGCGTCCCCATCACGATGAGATCGAATCCCAAATCCTTGCCCCAGGAGAGGATCGTCTCCTCGACCTCCCCCGGCACGACCCCGACGTCGGCCGAGAGCCCGAGCTTCGTGCGGAGCTCCTCCAGGGCCTCCGCGCTCGCGCGGGCGGTCGCTGTCGAAGACGGCATCCCCGCCTTCAGGCCGGAATAAATCCACGGCTGAACGTAGATTCCCTCCACCTTCGCGCCGAATTCCCGCCCAAGAAGCTGGGCCTGCTGCCAGGCCGGCACGGAGGCTTCGGAAAGGTCGAGGGGCACGAGAATCTTCTTGGGAGGGAACATCGCCATGTGCTCCGCCGATTTTTCCATAGGAATTTGGGCTCCTTTGAATCCGGGTCAGTCAGCTTTCATGCAACATTTAGGCCTGAGCGAGAATCCGGCGGAGCGGGGGGCCGCTCCGCCGGAAATATCGCTTAAGGCCGCTTATTCGACCCTGATGTTGATGCCGCGGCTTTTCGTCTCATGCGGCTTGGGCATCGAGACCGTCAAGAGCCCTTCCTTCTGCGTGGCCTTCACGTCCTCCGGGTGGATGCCCGATGGAAGGACGAAGTCGCGCCGGAAGGAGCCGTAGACCATCTCGTGCCGGAGGCACTCGCGGCCCTTCTCCTCCTTCGACTCCTTGCGCTCCCCGCTGATCGAGAGGACGCCGTTCTCGACGTTGATCTTGACGTCCTCCTTGCGCAGCCCGGGCACAGCCGCGGTGATGATGTATTCCTTGTCCGTCTCGTGGATGTCCACCCGAGGCCACCACGTCTGCCGCAGCGACGGATAGCGCATCATGGGGAAACCGCTCAAGAGGTCGTCGAAAATATCCGAAAACCCGCCGAACAGGGACGGAAAGCCCCTGAATAAGGAAGGCACTCCGAGCGTCTCTTCCTCCTCTTCTCTCACCGCCATTTCTCTGGATCCAGCCATGTGATTTCCTCCTCTTTATTTTTTTAAGTCCCGCCAATTGAAGGCGGCGCCAGCCGCCGATGATTCAACGCCTTGCCATTTCGCAACGGAACTGCCGCCGCCGGGAACGGGGGCGCCGAATTGTTGCGTCTCCTTTCGTCGAAACGTCATGAGCCAGAAACGCCGCCCCGCCCCCGTCCACTCCAAGCGTCCCAACGCCAAAGGCAGGACGAAAAATCGCCGCCACGGCACCGGCCATTGGGTGACCTGGGTGGACGAGGCCCGCATGGGCTATCCCGCGTTCAGGGCGGGCCAGCCGCCCAAACGGCGACATTAAGCGGCGGCCCCGGGCGCGTCCTTGGCCGTGCCACGATATATAATGGAAAGTAGGCAGCATCGTTGCTTCGGCTTGGTTCGGAGGGTGTCATGGCGATGTTCCGCAACCGGCTTGAGGCGGGCCTTGAGCTCGCCAAGCATCTGGAGTCCTACCGGGGAGACCCGAAGGCCGTCGTCTTGGCCGTCCCCCGCGGCGGCCTCGTGCTGGGGCGCGTGATCGCCGACAAGCTGGGGCTTGATCTCGACGTCGTTCTCGTCAAGAAAATAGGGCATCCGGTCAATCCCGAGTTGGCGATCGGGGCGGTGGGGCTCGGCGCCGAGCATCTCGACGAGGAAACCATCAAGAAAACGAGAGTGCCGGATTCCTACGTCGCTTCCCGCATCCGCGACATCAGGAGGACCCTGCGGGAGCGAGAATCGCTTTATCGCTCCGCCAAGGAGCCCGTGCCCCTCCTGGGCAAGACCGCGATCCTGGCCGACGACGGGGTCGCGACGGGAGGCACCATGCTCGCGGCCATCTGGCAGGCGCGGTTGCGCCATCCGGTCCGCGTCATCGTGGCGACGCCGGTCGCCTCCTGGTCGGCCTTCCGGCTCCTGGCGCGCCAAGCGGACCAGATCGTCTGCCCCCATGTCTCGGAGGATTTCGCGGCCATCGGGGAGTTCTACGAGGACTTCGGGACCATCACCGACGCCGAGGCCGTCCACCTCCTCGGAGGCACGTCATGCGCGTCCAAGAAGTGATGCAACGGCAGCTCTATACCGTCGAACCCGGGATCTCCCTTGCCGAAGCCGCCCGGCTCATGCGCTCTCGGAACGTCGGCTCCCTGCCGGTCTGTCGCCTCGGCCGCCTCGAGGGCTTCCTCACCGACCGCGATATCGTCATTCGAGCGATCGCCGGCGGCTGCGATCCCAAGGAGACGACCGTCGGCGAAATCATGTCGAAGAAGCCTTCCTGCGTCCATGGCGACGAGGAAATCTCTCGAGCGGCCCAGATCATGATTGAAGGGAAATGCCGGAGACTGCCCGTCCTCGACCGGAACGAGCGGCTCGTGGGGATCGTCTCCGTCTCGGATCTCATCAAAGACCCGGAGGGCGCGACCGCGGCCGAGGATATCCTCCGGGAGGCGGCGTCCTCCGTCTTTTAACCCCCGGAGGCCGCAGCCAGGCGCGGCTCCGGCGCCTCCTCCGGTTCTCGCCGGGAAAGAGTGAAGAAAAAAGTCGCCCCCGCTCCGGGGCGCCCCTCGGCCCAAATCCGGCCGCCGTGGCGATTGATCACGCGCTCGACCGTCGCGAGCCCGACCCCGGTTCCCGCGAAATCCTGGCGGGCGTGCAGCCTTGAGAAGGGCTTGAAGAGCTTTCCCGCCTCCTCCATGCTGAAGCCCGCGCCGTCGTCGCGGACGAAATAGACCGGGCCGTCCGAACCCACGGAGACTCCGAAGGAGATGTGGGCAAGAGGCTTCTTGGCGGTGAATTTCCAGGCGTTGCGCAGGAGGTTCTCCATCACCACGCGCAGAAACTCGGGGTCCCCGTTCGCGGTGACGTCTTTTTGGACGTCGAACTCGACCTTCCGTTGCGGCTCATCCCGCCGCAGTTCCGCGGCGATCCCGGCGGCGAGGCGGCTCATGTCGACGCTGCGCATGCGCAGCTGGGCGCGGGTCGCCTCGGAGAACTTGAGAAGGGCGTCGATGAGGCGCAAAAGCTCCTCGGCCGAGCCCGCGATCTTCTGCAGGAGGCTGCGGCCGTCGTCGCCAAGGCGGCCCGAGTAGACCTCGACCAAGATCTCGCTGAAGCTTTGGATATGGCGCAAAGGCGCCCTCAACTCGTGGGAGACCGCGTGGGTGAAGGAGAGCGCCTCCTCGATCCTCCTCTCATGCTCCCGTCGCTCCGCCTCCCAGAGCCGCTCCTGCTGAAGGCGGATCGTCGCCGCCTGTCTTTCCAAATCGACGAAGACCATGACCTTGGACCGCAGGATCTCGGGCACGACGGGCTTGAAGATATAGTCCACCGCCCCCACCTCATATCCCCTGAAAACGGAGGCGTCTCCCGTGTAGGCGGCCGTCATGAAGATGATGGGGGTATGCTTCGTTTTCTCGCGCTCCCGCATGAGGGTTGCCACCTCGAAGCCGTCCAATCCCGGCATCTGAACGTCGAGCAGGACGACCGTGAAATTCATATCGAGCATCCGGAGCAGCGCTTCCTGGCCGGAGCGCGCCTTGACGATGTTCTGGCCCAGGCCCGAGAGCACGGCCTCGACCGCGAGCAAGGACTCCGGCTGGTCGTCGACGACGAGGATGTTGGCCCGCCGATCGGAAGCCTCCACGTCCTACGGCCCCTCCCTGGCCAGCCAGAGCCTGATGAGCGAAAAGAGCTGTTCCCTGTCGACGGGCTTTGCGATGTAATCCGAGGCGCCCGCTTCGATGCATTTCTGGCGGTCCTCCTTCATCGCCTTCGCGGTCAGCGCGATGATGGGGAGATCCCGGAAGCGCGTCATGCGGCGGATCGCGCGCATGGCTTCGTAGCCGTCCATCCCCGGCATCATGATATCCATGAGGACGATCTCGACGCCGGAGGCCTTGTCGAGAATCTCGAGGGCCTGCCGTCCGCTCTCGGCGTAGGAGACGATCATTTTCTCCCGCTCAAGGATCGTCGTCAGCGCGAAGATGTTGCGGACGTCGTCGTCGACGATGAGGACGCGCTTGCCGGCGAGGACGGGGTCTTCCGCGCTCGCGGTCTCCACGATGCGCCGGTGGGGCTCGTCGAGGGACTTCTGCGGACGATGGAGCCACAGAAGCGTCCGCTCCAGGAGCCTCTCCGGGGAGCTCACGTCGCGCACGAGCGCGCCCGGGGCCGCCTCCGCGAGCTCCCGGGACGCCGCGGCCGCCTTGCCGTCGCCGTAGAGAATGACCGGCAGGGGGCCCATCCGGGCCGCGCCCAGCTCGCGCAGGAATTGCGCCGGGGGCTCGTCCGGGAGGTCGGGATCGAGCACGACGCAGTCGAAGGGCCCCGTCGCCAGGGCGTCGAGCGCCTCCTTGGCGTTTTTCGCCACGGTCGTCTCGATGTCCTCGTTGCCGACAAGCTTGAGGATGCTCTCACGCCGTCTCTTGTCGGTCTCGACCAGAAGAAGGCGCCTCTTGCCGCGAGCGACGAAGTCGCGAACGCTCCGGAAGAA
>JAJYFI010000096.1 GCA_021790955.1 bacterium
CTTTCGTTCCTCGGGTCCCAGGCCTCCTTTGTCCTTCCATTTCTCGACCATCTCGTAGCGCAGCTGGTAAAGCCCGCGCGCCCAATAAGGGGAGAGGAACTCGAAGACGGGGTCCTCGCCCTCAAGGGATATCTTCGCGAGACAGGCGTAGGACTGGACGGCTCCTGGGTCGCGATTGGGCAGCTCGAACTCCGCGCGGCTTCCCATCTCAAGGATGAAGTCGTGCACCGCCCGGACGTCGGCCAAGCCCATCCCCGTGCGCTCGGCGATCTGGGGGAGAGTCAGAGGCTCTTCGGCGTGGATGAAATAGCGCTCGAAATCCTCCCTTCCGATGCTTCGGATGATGTCCACCAGATTTTGCCGTCCCTCGAGAAGCGCGTCCACCTGCACGCGGTCGCCCTTGGCGATGAGCTGCTCGTTCATCTCATAGAATCGGCCGCTGAGCTGGCCGCGGGGCCAGCGGTGGCGCCGGATGGCGGCCGGCACCTGGTCGCTGCCGAAGAAGAGCTTTTGAAAGAGGGGGTCCTTCTCGATCTTCTCGACTTCCTTGGCGAACTCGCTCTCGGGCATCTGGACAAGGTCCGCCATGCGCAGCCGGCCGAAGATGGCCATGCGCTGCCTGGCTTCGAGTCGGTGTTCAAGCCTTTGATGGTTCGCCATAGGTGGCCGAAACGTTACGATAACCCTGTAGCAATATTTCAGCCAATGCGGCAATTAGATAAGCGGCGTTCCAAAATAGA
Source organism: bacterium (assembly GCA_021790955.1). Classification (GTDB taxonomy): domain Bacteria; phylum Elusimicrobiota; class Elusimicrobia; order UBA1565; family UBA9628; genus JAJZAK01. Next base: position 741 of record JAJYFI010000096.1, read on the forward strand.
ACAAATCTTGGGAGGATGCGCGGTTAGTGTCTAGGAGATGAGAGCGGCCAAAGCCTCGCTCGCCAGAGTCTTTCATCAGGCCCTGGATGCGGCCGCGGACTTGGTGTGGCTGCGCGATCCTGTGACGGGCGCTGTCTTGGAAGTCAACGCCGCCGTCACGAAGGTCGTGGGTTACTCGCGGGACGAGATTTTAGGCCGCAATTTCCGCGACTTCGCGACGGACCTCGATCCGGAGGCGTACGCCCGCTACTGGAAGGAGGTCGAGGCCGGCCGCACCGGGCTCATCGCCGCGACGATGCTCAGCAAGTCCGGCCGCAGGATCCGGCTCGAATGCCGCTCCTCGCTCATTCCCTACGGCGGCAAGAAAGCGGTTTTTTGCATCGCGAGAGACATCGGAGAAACTCTAAAGGAAGAGAGGTCCCGGGCTTTTCTCCAGGAGGCCTTCAAACGCTCCAGCGACGTCGTGATCTTTTACGACGCCGACGGAATCATCACCCAAGTCAACGACGCTTTCGAAAAGCATTACGGGTATTCCAGGGAAGAGGCGGTGGGGCGCGGCCAGGAAATCCTCCGGTCCCGCCATTCGACTGACGAGCTCTATCGCGGCATGCGGGAAGCCCTCCTTGACGCCGCGCGCGGCTTTTGGCGAGGCGAGATCATCAGCCGCACCAAGGACGGCCGGGAAATCCCCGTCATGCTCAGCTTCACGACCGTGCGCAACAGCTTGGGCGAAATCACAGGCTTCGTCTCCAACGCCGTGGACATTTCCGAGTTCAAGGCGCTGCAGGAGCGCCTTGCCCAGGCCCAATCCCTGGCGGCGGTCGGCGAAATGGCCGCCATGCTCGCGCACGAGATCCGCAACCCCTTGGGCGCGGTGGTCATGGCGGCCAAGCGGGTCGCCGAGGGCGGAATTCCCGTCGAGGACCGCGACGCCGTCTTGAGGATCCTTCTTTCACAGTCGAGCCGGCTCAACGAGACCTTGAGCCATTTCCTGGCCTACGCCCGGCCGCGGGACATCAAGCTTTCGCGCTCGAACCTCAACGCGATGATCGCCGAGATAGGAGACATCATGCGCGCGGACCGGGATGTCGTCGGGGCGATACGCGTCGCGATCTCCGTGGACCCGGCGCTCGCCCCGTTTTACATGGACCCGGATCAAATCCGGCAGGTGCTCTGGAACATCGCGCTCAACGCCGTGCAGGCCATGGAGGGGGAGGGGGCTCTCAGGATGCGGGCGGGGCTCCGGGGCGAGGAGGCCTTCGTCGAGATCGCGGACACGGGGCCGGGCGTCCCGCCGGAGCTCCTCAAGACGATCTTCAATCCCTTCACGACGACCAAGGCCCAGGGAACGGGTCTGGGCCTGGCGATCTCGGAGCGCATCGTCAAGGCCCACGGGGGCCGCATTGAGGTCTCAAGCCGTCCCGGCGCGGGGGCGATCTTCTCGGTGTACCTTCCCTGCAGGCAATGTTGCTCGTGATTCCTCGGTAAAGTTATCATGGACGCGGAGGCGAACGGCCACGTCATGGATCTCCCTCGGATTCTTCTCGTCGAAGACGACGTTTCCGTCGCCCTTCTCTTGAGCGCCGAGCTCAAGCGCCGCGGTCTCGACGTCTCCTCCGCGAAATCGGGGTCGGAGGCGATCGAGAAGATCGCCGCCGAGCCCTTCGACATCATCGCCACGGACTTGAGGCTTGGCGACATGGACGGCCTCGATGTCCTGGAGGCCGCGCGCAAATGGCGGCCGGACGTCGCGGGCATCGTCATCACGGGACACGGCTCGATCACGAACGCCGTCTCCGCCATCAAGGCGGGCGCCTTCGACTATCTCACCAAGCCCGTCGAGATCGACGAGCTTTATCTCGTGATCCAAAAGGCCTTGGAGCACCGCGGACTCGTCCGGGAGATCCGTCGCCTTCGCGAGGAGGTCAAGGACAAATTCAGCTTCGAGGGCATCGTCTACTCCGCTTCCTCCATGGCGCGGGTGCTCGATCTCGTGCGGAAGGTCGCGGCCACGGACGCCACCGTCCTCATCCAGGGGGAGTCGGGGACGGGCAAGGAGCTCATCGCGCGCGCGATCCATGAGAAAAGCCCGCGGCGCGCGGGTGCCTTCGTGGCCATCAACTGCGGCGCCCTCCCCGAAGGCCTCCTTGAAAGCGAACTCTTCGGCCATGTCCGGGGGGCCTTCACGGGCGCGGAGAGAAACAAGAGAGGGCTTTTCGAGGAAGCGGGGGGCGGGACCTTGTTTTTGGACGAGATCAGCGAGACGACCCCGTCCCTCCAGGTCAAGCTGCTGCGCGCGCTCCAGGAAGGCGAGATCCGCCGCGTCGGCGACAACCATCCGATCAAGGTTTCCGTGCGGCTCGTCGCCGCGACGAACAGGGACCTGGAGAAGCTCTCCCGCGAGGGGAAATTCCGGGAGGATCTTTATTACCGACTCAAGGTCTTTCCCGTGAACCTTCCTCCTCTGCGCGAGCGCGTCGAGGACGTTTTGCCCCTTTCCGAGCACTTCTTGATGAAGGCGGCGAAAAAGATCGGACGTTCCCCGGCGCGGCTTTCGCCCCAGGCCGCGGCGGCGCTCAAAGCTTATCCCTGGCCCGGGAACGTTCGCGAGCTCGAACACGCCATGGAGCGGATCATGATCCTGTCCTCGGGTCCCGAGATCGCCGTTGCGGACCTGCCGCCTGAGATGCAGCCGGCGCATACCCCCGTGACGGCGGCCCCGAGGACGCTGGAAGAGCTGGAAAAAGAGCATATCCTGCAGGTCCTCCGGGAATGCGGCAACAACCAGGCGCATGCCGCCAAGAGGCTCGGCATCGCCCGCAATACCTTGTGGCGCAAGCTTAAGGAACACGGATTGTCGTCCGCAAAAAAATAATTAAAATAAATCCTTTCTCCGTCTTGGCCGGTTAGGGTCGTTATGTTGCTTGACGGATGGGAGAGGGCATGGGCATGACTGCTCCTTCCATCCTGTTGGTCGAAGACGATATCTCATGCCGGACCTTGCTGTCGCTGGAGCTCCGGGGCGCCGGCTACGAGGTGGATACCGTCCCCGGGGGGCGGGAGGCTTTGGGCCTGCTGGAACGCAAGCCTTACGATTGGCTCGTCACCGACGGGCGCATGGCGGAGATCGACGGCGTGGATTTGAGCCGCCTCGCCAAGAAAATCCGGCCGTCTTTGGGCATCATCATGGTGAGCGCGGTCTACGGCGACAGGGACGTCAAGGACGCCCCCATCGACAAGCTTTTCCCGAAACCGATCGTCGTCGAGGATCTGTTGCGCTGGCTTCGCGACGAGCCCCCGACGCAAGAGGCCGTTCCGAGTCGATGACGGCGGCTCTCGCCGTCCTGTTCGCCGCCGCGCAAGCCTGGTCCGTCGAGATTTCCACGAGCCCCCGTCCCGCCCGCTTAAGCGAGGTGGTGGCCCTCGTTCTCGCCCGGAGCCCCGCCGTCGCGGAGGCCGCCTCTCGCGCGCGAGAGGCCGAGGCCGGGCTCAGCGCGGCGCGTCACAGCCGCCTGCCGAGCCTCGAGGCGGACGCGGCCGCGACCAGGGGCGACAACCCGGTCTATGTCTTCAGCACGCTCCTGGAGCAGAGGAGGTTCGCCGGAAGCGACTTCAGCGTGGGCTTCCTCAATTATCCGGGCTACATGAACAATTACCAGGGCCAGCTCAAAATGGTGGCGCCTCTTTTCACGGCCTTCGAGACGTCGAGCCGGGAAAAGATGGGGAGCCTCGCTCTTGAGAGCGCCCGGAGCGCCGAGGATTCGATGCGGCAGTCCCTGAGGATGCGGGCGACGCAGGAGTTTCTGGCCGTTCTCGCCTCCCGCATGGTTCTTGAGGAGCTTCGCCTGCGCGAGGCTTCCTCCGAGAAGGAAATCCGGGAGGCGAAGCGCCTGCGCGCGAAGGGCCTCGTTCTCGGCTCCGACTATTACGCCGCCCTGGCGATCCTTGGGGGGCTCAAGGCCTGGGAGCGCCGGGTGGAGGGGGATCTCTCGGCCGCGCAGAAAAAGCTCTGGCTCCTCGCGGGAGCGGCGGCGGGAGAGTTCGCGCCGGCGGGCGTCCTCGGCTCGGAGCCGTACCCTCTTCCCTCAAGCGAAGCGTTGTCCGAGGCCGCGATTCGGGAGCGCGGCGACTCCAGGCGCGCGTCTCTGGCGGAGGCCTCGGCCGGCGTGGACCGGCGCCGGGTCCAGATGAGCCTGCTGCCCAAGGTGGGCGCCTTCGGAACCTTCGAGACGGACACCTGGAATTTCCAGTCCGGCCCGTCCAACCGCATGGTGGGGCTCCAGGCGAGCATGCCCTTCGGCGACCCGACCTATATGTCGCGGCTCGCGACGGCCCGCGCGGCCGAAGAGGCGGCCCGCGCCGCCCGAGCCAAGGTCGAGCAGAACGTGCGGTTGGAGGTGGAGGAGGCCTATGAGCGCTACCAGGGACTGGTCGGAGGGCTTCCCGCCGTGCGGGAGTCGTCGGCCGACGCCGAACGCTCCCTCGAGATGGTGCGGCCCCTCTACCGCAACGGCCGGCAGAGCGTGATGGAGGTGCTGCGGGCCGAGGACGCCAGCGCCCGCGGCAAGGCCGCCTGGACGCAGCTTCTGGAGGGCGTTCACTCGGGGTACGCTCAGCTCCTCCTCATCGAGGGGCGGCTCGATGAGAAGGCGATCGCCGAGATCGAACGGAGGCTCCAGTGAGCGAGCCTCGCAGGTTGGGGCCCGCGGGGAAGCTGGCGAGGGCTTTCGTCGTCTCGAAGCTGACGCCCTTGTTGGCCCTCTTCTCGCTGTTCGTCGGCGCTCTCGCCCTCTGGAAGCTGCCGCGGGAGGAGGAGCCCCAGATCAACGTCCCCATGTTCGACGTGCTGGTGCCGTTTCCCGGGGCGAGCGCCCGCGAAGTCGAGGAGCGGGTCGTGAACGTGGGGGAGCGCCGACTCCAGGAGATCCCGGGCGTCGAGTACATCTATTCGACGGCCCGGCCGGGCTTGGCGCTCTTCATCGTGCGCTTCAAGGTCGGGATGAGCCCCGAGCGGGCGATGACGCTCATCTACACGAAGACCTTCTCGAACCTGGACCAGCTGGCGCCCGGGGCGGGGCCGCCGCTCATCAAGCCGCGCTCGATCGACGACGTCCCCGTCTTGACGCTCACGCTGTGGGGCGGCGGCCAGACGGGCCTGGGGCTGCGGCGCGCCGCGGCGGAGCTGCGCCAGGAGATCGCGGCCGTGGGCGACGTCGCGGAGATCAGCATCATGGGCGGCAGGCGGCGGAGCTTCCTCGTCCATTTCGACCCGGAGAAGATCGCGGCGCGGCGGCTTTCGCCCTCCGATCTCGCCGGCATGATCCGGGCCTCCAACGCCCGCAGGGGCTCCGGGCATTATGACCAGGACGGCAAGGCGGTGGAGGTGGACGCCGCCGGCCCGGTAGCCCCGTGCCCGACCTGCGGCTCGGGCGCCTGGTGGCGGACCTCGGCGTTCCCGACCGGCGCCACGCCCGGCCCTTGGACGTGCTTCGTCTGCTCGCCTACGCCGGGGAGCGTATGGCAGGACGCCTGCGCGGTCCCGCCAGTGGTCGGGTAATGTGGCGCCTCCGGTCAGTTCATCCGCTGCCACCCGGCCGCGACGAAGCCGGTGGCGCAGTCCGACGCCTTCTCGGAGTCGATCCATTGCTGCGCGATCGGGAAGGCCGAGGCACCTTCGAGCCGGCTACGGCACTGCATGATCTGGCCGGTCTGCGGGTTTCTCAACACGATATCGGTTGGACTCGGTGCGCAGCTGGCGAGGCCACTGAGGGAGAGCAGGACCAGCAGGTACAGGCGCGGCATCAGTATCTCCCATCACGG
>JAJYFI010000097.1 GCA_021790955.1 bacterium
CGCGCGCGACTTCGCCGAGAAGCGCTTGAAGCCCAACGCCGCGGCCTGGGACGAGGCGGAGGAGATCCCCCGGGAGTTCTACCGCGAGGCGGCGGAGCTGGGCTTTTTGGGCATGATGGTCCCCGAAGAATTCGGCGGCCTCGGCCTGGATTATGCCTCCTACGCGGGGGCGATGGAGGAATTGGCGCGCGGGGCCGCCGCCTTCCAGGTGGGGCTGACGGTCCACAACTCCCTCGTCTGCGGGGCGATCATGGCCGCCGGCAACGAAGACCAGAAAAAACGCTATCTCCCCAAGCTCGCCTCCGGCGAGTGGATCGGCGCCTACTGCCTCTCGGAGCCGGGCGCCGGCACCGACGCCGGGAGCCTGAAAACCGCCGCCGTCTCCTCGGGAGACTCCTACGTCCTCAACGGCGCCAAGGCCTGGGTGACGAACGGCGGATTCGCCTCCCTCTTCCTCGTCTTCGTGTCGACCGACCCCTCCCGCGGCAACAAGGGGATCAGCTGCCTGCTCGTCGAGCGGACGCTGCCCGGCATCCACATTGGCAAAAAGGAGAAGAAGCTCGGCATCCGCGCCTCGGACACCCGGGAAATCCGCTTCGAAAACTGCCGCGTTCCGAAATCGGCCCTAGTGGGCGCCGAACACCAAGGTTTCAAAGTCGCCATGCAGGTCCTCGACCGCGGCCGGGTCGCGATCGCGGCGCAGTCGGTGGGAATCGCGCGGGCGGCCTTCGACGAAGCCGTCGCCTACGCCCAAAGCCGGGAACAGTTCGGACGCCCGATCGCCCAGTTCCAGATGATCCAGATGAAGATCGCCCGCATGGCTATGGAGATCGACGCCGCCAAGCTCCTGGTCGAGCGCGCAGCGGGCCTTCTCTCCGCGGGGCTTCCCTGCACGAAGGAAGCCTCCATGGCGAAGCTTTTCGCCTCGCAGACCGCCAACCGCGCCGCCTTCGACGCGATCCAGATCCACGGCGGCAACGGCTACACCCGCGAATTTCCGGTGGAGAGGATCTACCGGGACGCGCGCATCACCGAGATCTACGAGGGGACCTCGGAAATCCAGCACCTCATCATCGCCCGCGAGGTGCTGGGCGCGGCGAAGAAAGCCTAATCCGCCGCTCCAGCCTGTCGCCGGCCGGGAACAATTCCGGCCTCTCAAACGTTATATAAGCAGGCTCCGCTGGGACCGCTTATGCAGCGCCCTCCGAAGGTAATGCTCAGCACAGGGCTGGCCTTCCTTTATGGCGTCGAAGCGCGCGTATTGGTCCAGGCGGTCAAGCGCAACATCGAGCGCTTCCCGAACGACTTCATGTTCCGGCTGACGTTGGAGGAAGCCCGAAGTCTAAGATCACAAATTGTGATCTTAAACGAGGGATCCGGGCAGGGCGAGCATCTCAAGTACCCGCCTTACGCCTTCACCGAGCAAGGCGTCGCCATGCTCTCAAGCGTCCTGAGAAGCCGCCGCGCGATTCAAGTCAACATCGCCATCATGCGCGCCTTCGTGAGGCTTCGCGAAGTGCTGGCGCGGGACAAGGACTTGGCCAAACGATTCGACGCCATTGAAAACCATTTGACGAGACACGATCGCAGGCTCGGCCGCCACGCCAAAAAAATTCGGTCGGCGCTCGAGACGATTCATGCGCTGATGGAACGACCGGAGGAAGTACGTCCCGTCATCGGCTTCCAGCCCGACGGCCGCTAGGCCCCAAGCTCGCTTAAGCAGTCGTCGAGGATCGAAAGCCTTGCGTCCACGTCATAAGGCGTCAGGACCAGGGGAGGCGCGAGATCACGAAGCACAGCGTCAGAACCTTGAGCTTCATCGAGATGCCCCTCCATCATAAAGGGAAGCCGGCCATGGCTGACGCACATGGCCGGCTTCGTTTCCCTCGGCTCAGGCCGAGTGCCAAGGGCTCAAGGATCCAAGTGTCAACGGCTGGACCTCACGAGGCGCAACCCGACATCGCCGACGCGGTCGCCAGGGTCGATGAAGCTGCGATACGCGGGCCGGGCGCCCCCGGCACCGTTGAACCAGGAGCCGCCGCGAACGACGCGGTCGGAGCCCGAAGAAGGCCCCTGAGGATCGGTAACCGCAACGCGGGGGTAGTTTGCGTAGTAGTCCTGGACCCACTGCCACACGTTGCCCAGCATGTCGTAGAGGCCGAAACCGTTCGACGCCCTCGAAGCAACCTCATGGGTGCAGCCGCCCGAGTTCTCGGACGTCCACGAGCCGCCGACGCTGCCGCCCCCGGCCCTGGCCGCATACTCCCACTCCGCCTCGGTCGGCAATCGATAGGTATATTTGTCCTGGATCGTGTTGAGCCTCGCGATGAAGGCTTGCGCGTCGTTCCACGAGACATTCTCAACGGGGTTGTCCACGCAGGCCGCGATGCCGCCGACCGCCTTGAGCTTGCCGGGGCAATATTTATTCTTGACGAACGCCGAGGGGTTGTTGCCCGTGACGAGCAAGTATTGAAGCTGCGTCACGTCGGTCGCCTGCATCTCGAAGGGCCGCGTCAGCGTCACTTGATGCTGGGTCCCATCTTTCTCGCCTTCTCCTTGCGGGCTTCCCATCAAGAACGTGCCGGGCTTGATCGCCACGAAGCGCGCCGCGATCCCGATCTTGGCCGGGTCCATCGCGGCCAAGGCCGCCTCCGTGTCGAAGGGGTTGCCGGCGGGGCAATGATCCTTGGCGCAGTTGAGGGCGTCATCGACGCTTTTGTTGAGAGCGTCCGCCGCAGGCGGAACCTGGCCCCTCAGCGACGACAAGCTGTCATTGAAGGAAGCCTCCGAGCCTCCGGCCGCCCACGCCCCGGCGCTCAGCGCCAAGACACCCATGGCCGCAACGGCCAGATTCACAGTGCTTTTCATCGTTCGCAGTCCTCCATTTCTTGCCAAAGTCATCCGTCCGGGTTTATCGTATCACGGCCTTGCCGCCGCGTCATGAGGCTTTCGGCCCGACTTCGAGGGACCGATGGGCCTATAACTAGGCGCCCAACTCGGAGAGGGCCTCGTCGATGATCGAGAGCCCGGCGTCGACGTCGTAGGACGTCAGCACGAGGGGCGGGGCGATCCGGATCACCGACTTGCCGCAGGACAAAAGCAGAAGCCCTTTCTCAAAGGCCCGTAGCTCGAGCTTTTCGACCAAGTCGTGGTCGGGCTCCTTGGTCTTTCGGTCCTTGACGAACTCGAGGCCGATCATGAGGCCCACGCCGCGCACATCGCCGATCGAGGGATGCTTCATTTGGAGCTCCTTCAAGCCCTTCAAAAGCCTCTCTCCCATCGCCTGGGCGTTCTTCAAGAGCCCCGACTCCATGAGATCCAGGGTTTTGAGCGCGGCCGCGCAGGAGACGGGGTTGCCGCCGAAGGTCGTCCCGTGCGAGCCTCGGGGCCAGCTCATCCATTTCTCCTTGGCAACGATCGCGCCGATGGGAAGACCCGAGCCCAGTCCCTTCGCGGTCAAGAGGACGTCGGGCTCGACGCCCGCGTGCTCGAAGGCCCAAAGCTTGCCCGTGCGGCCCATCCCGCATTGGATCTCGTCGAAGACGAGCATGATGCCGTGATCGTCGCAGACCTTGCGCCAAGTCTTCAAAAATTCGGCGCCGGGCATGACGTAGCCGCCCTCTCCGAGTATAGGCTCCATCATGACGGCCGCCACCTCCTTGGGGGAGGTCCGGGTTTCAAAGAGCTCCTCCATGCGCTCGCGCCAGGGGGCGGGCCGGTAGGGGTTGTCGTAGGGCAGATGGACGACGGGAAGGAAGGGCCCGAAACCCTCTCGATATTTCACCTTGCTGGCGGTGACGCTCATCGCGGCGTAGGAGCGGCCGTGGAAGGCTCCCTCGAAAGCGATGATATAGGGGCGGCGGGTCACGAAGCGGGCGAGCTTGATCGCGCCCTCGACAGCCTCGGTGCCTGAGTTGGCGAGAAAAACCCTTTTTTTCTCCTTGCCGGGCCAGGATTTGGCCAGGCGCTCGCAGAGCTGGGCCATCCCCTCATAGTAAAAGTCCGTCGCGCAGACGTGCAGGAATTTCCCAGCCGCCTCGCGCACGGCGGCGACGATCTCCGGGTGGTTGTAGCCGGTCGCGGAGACGGCGATCCCCGTCATGAAGTCGATGTAGCGGTTGCCGTCCACGTCCTCCGCCATGGCGCCTTGCCCCCCCGCCATCACGAAGGGGTATTCCTTGATATAGGAGGGGGACGACCACTCGCGGTCCTTGGCGATCACGGCCCGCGCCTTCGGGCCGGGTGGAGAAACTGCAATCCTAGGGTAGTCGGGAAAATCCCGGCCCGAGCCAGAAGGCGAAAGGAGGACGCCTCTCCTCTCGGCCGTCCGCCTTCCTTCTTCCGTCTTCGGCCTAGCCCCGCTCATCATCCGGCCACCAAGCGGCTCTGCTCGTGCATGAACTGCGCGACATAGTAGGGTCCGAGCCCGTTTTTGCCGGTGGAACCCGAGGCTTTCCAGCCGCCGAAGGAGTTGACGCCCGGCCAGGCGCCGGTCGTGGCGCCTCCGCGCCGGTTGGCGTAGCAGGTCCCCGCCTGGACCTCGTCGAAGAAGCGCTCGATCTCCTCGGGCCTGCGGGAGAAGATCCCGGCCGTGAGCCCGTATTCGGCCTTGTTCGACTCCGCGATCGCCTCGTCAAGACCCGAAACGGCGTTGATCGCCACGAAAGGGACGAAGAGCTCGCGGAAATTGAGCTTGTGTTTCAAGGGCAGCTTCGCGATCGTCGGCTCGACATAAAAGCCTTTCGCGAGGCCGCTCTCGGACATCCTCTTGCCGCCGCAGAGGATCTTCCCGCCGCCCCTCCGGGCCTCCTTCACCGCCGCCTCGAAGGTCTTCACCGCCTTCTCGTTGATGACGGGGCCGAAGAAGACGTCCTTGTCGGAAGGGTCGCCGATCTTGATCTTGCGGGTCTTCTCGATCAAAAGCTCGGTGAACTCCTTCTCGACTTTCTTGTCGACGTAGACGCGCGAGCAGGCGGAGCATTTCTGGCCCTGAAGACCAAAAGCCGAGCGCATGACGCCCTCGGCCGCGAGCTCGAGATCCGCCGACTCCGTCACGACGGCGGCGTTTTTGCCGCCCATCTCGACGATGACGGGCCGGGGCCAGCCCCGGAGAGCGCCTTCGCTCAAAAGCCTGTAGCCGACGTCCTTGGAACCCGTGAACGCGATGCCGTCCACCTCGGGGCTTCGCCAAAGCTCGTCGCCCATGACGGAGGAGCGTCCGGTCAGGACGTTGAAGACTCCTGCCGGGATGCCCGCGCGGACGTAGCACTCCCCCAGGAGCACTCCCGTCCACGGGGCGTCCTGCGAGGGCTTGAAGATGACGCTGTTGCCGCCGATCAGGGCGCCCGCGGTCATGCCGGTCGAGAGCGCGAAGGGAAAGTTGAAGGGAGCGATCACGGCGAAGACGCCGTAAGGCCTGAGCACGGACGTCGTCTTTTCGCCGGGCGACATCGGCTTCATCGGCTTTTCATAGCCGTTTTCCTCCTCCATGCGGGAGCTGTAGTAGTCGATGAGATCCGCCGACTCCTCGACCTCGCCCATCGCCTCCATGCGGCTCTTGCCCACCTCGAGGGACATGACGGCCGCGAGCTCGTATTTGCGCTCGCGGACGATCTGGGAGGCGCGGCGCAGAACCTTCAGGCGCTCCCGCCAGGGCGTGTGGCCCCAGGCGGAAGCGGCCTCCCGGGCGGCCTTGATCGCGGCCTTGACGTGAGCGGGCGAAGCCTGGGCGAATTTCCCGAGGACGACCGACTTGTCGCCGGGCATCAAATCCAAGAGAGGCGGCTTCGACGACGCGACGGACTTGCCGCCGATCAGGAGCTGGTAGGCGGCGCCCAGTCTTCCGCGGACTTCCGAAAGGGCCCGGTCGTAGAGACGATGGAACTCCTCCAAATCGGCTCCGCTCGACGTATAGGTGATTTTTGCCTGAGGCTTCTCGGCTAAAGCGGTCGTGTTGTTCATAAGATTCCTCCTTGTTTTCGGCGCCAGACTTAGGTCTGGCGCCGTTATTTTACTGTCATTTGATCCAACGTTTTCTCCCAGGACGTCTTCAACAGGAAAACGGCCTCCTCGATCTCCCCCTCGGAGATGACGAAGGGCGGAGCCAGGAGGATGAGGTCCCCCTCCCCCTTCCAATGTCCCGGATTGGGCCAGACGACGAGCCCCTGATCCCTCGCGGCGGCGGCCAATGACTCGCTGGCTCTAAGCTCCCGGGAGAACGGCTTTTTCGTCTTTTTGTCGGCGACAAGCTCGACGGCCCAGAGCATCCCGATCCCGCGCACGTCCCCGACCCCGGGCAACTCCAGCATTTCCTTGAGCCTTTCTCCCAGGATCTTCCCCATCCTCGCGGCGCGCTCGATAAGGCCCCTGGATTTCAGGTAGCGCACGCAGGCCAGGCCCGCGGCGCAGATCAAGGGCGTGTGGGAATAGGTCTGGGCGTGCTTGAAGGCGCCCGCGGTCTTCAGGATCGGCTCAAGGAGAGTTTCCGAGGTCGAGACGCAGGAAAGCGGAGCATACCCCCCCGAGAGCCCTTTCCCCAGAGTCAGGATGTCGGGGC
>JAJYFI010000098.1 GCA_021790955.1 bacterium
ACCTGGATCGTGTAGGAAGAGCCGCTGACCCAGGCGGGGACCTGGATCGTCGTCGCCGAATTAACCGTCAGGACTCCCGGATTTTGCTCCGGGGGCGAAAACGTCATATTGGGAGTCCCGCAATTGGTTCCGCACGACGCGGTCGACAGCCAGATCGTCCCCGCGACGGCGCTCCAGGAGGAGCCCGTCCAGGCGAAGCCGTTGGGATCCTGGATGGACAGCCAAATCTGGGAAACGCCCGATCCAGCGTCGTTGGATAGAAATTGGACGTCGGGCTGGGAGTTGACGATCGAGGCGCCGACGGGGCTCACGACGCTCGAGACCGGCGGGCTCTTGTCGATCGTGAAGGTGAAAGTCGAGATCGGGTAGGCCCAGCCGTTGTCCGCGGTCCTGGCCCTGGAGGCGACAAGGTAGCTCACGCCATCCTGCTGGTTCGTCGCGTTGTTCACCCAGCCGGAATAGGCCCAGGGGCTCGTGCCGTTGGAGTCCGCCGTTTGCCATTCGTTCTCCGAGGCGGGAGACGGGAAAGCCGTCGGGGACTGGAAGCCCGCCCCGTCCCAGAAATACCCGGCGTCCGTGCCGCTCATCTGCTCGATTTCGGCTTGGGTGGCGATGAGGCTCGTCTGTCGCGGGGCGGGGGCGAAGGCGGCGACCCCCTCCATCGAGGCGACCCCCGAGCTGTAGTAAACGCTCGTGTTGGAGTTGTAGAACGTTCCTTGCGCGGAGCCCGGCCCGGGCCAGCTGACGGTCGCGCTCGGCACCGTCACGGTGAAGGTCGAGGAAATCGCCCCCGAGAGCTGTCCGTCGGCATTGGAGACGGTCACGTTGTAGGCGCCGGCCGAGGCCGCGGTCGAGACGTTGAGGTTGGCGATGAATTGGCTCGAGCTGTTGTAGGTCACCGAGGCGACCGCTATTCCGGTTCCCGAGACGTTGATCGTGGGAAGCACGCTCGACCAATTCTCAAAGCCCGTGCCGTTGATGACGAGCTGCCGGGTCGGCCGGCAGGCAATCAGGCTGCCCGGGTACGTGTTGACCGAGCAGTCGGGCACCGCGGCCTCGATGCCGGCGGAGTTCGGGGCGCCGACGATATAGGCCGAGCTCAACGTCGGCGCGGGGATGTTGATCGTGGAGGACAGCACGGCATACTGCCCGTCCGGGTTCGTCACGCGCACGTCGTAATTGACCGTCCCGTTGGGGGAAACCAAAACGGCGTTGATGAGCACCTGGGTCGCGCTGACGAAGGTCGTCGAGGTGACCGTGATGTCCGACTGGGAGGAGCCCGCGTCGAGCAGGCTTCCAACCGGAGTGCCGAGGCCCAGGCTCGTCAAATTAAGGAACCCCGTCCCGTTGACCACGATTTGGACGGCGCTCGTCGAAAGCCAGGCCTCGGCCGGCGCGATGTAGGCGCTCGTGATCGTGGGCGCCGGATAGGTCGAGGTGACGATCTCGTCGAAGTCGACGTTGCCGCTCGTGTCCGTCCAGGCAAATCCCAGCGGCAGGGGAGAGTTGATGACGTTGTGGGGCGCCATCGGGTAGGCGTTGCCGGCCGTGTTCTCCGCCACCCAGCTGGTGAACGTCCCCCCGCCCTCGGTCCCCGAGGAGACGTTGACGGTGCCGATGCTCGATATATAGACGACGTAGAGAGCGTTTGTTCCGCCGACGTTGACGAGGGAGACGGAGGGCGAAAGGTAGGGCGCCGCGCTCGTCCCGTCGCTCGTCAGCGCCACGGCCGCGCTGTAGGTTCCCCGGGTCCCGCCGGCGGTCCGCTGGATATACTGAAGATTGCCGGTGCTGTCCACGTAGACGATGTCGACCGTGCCCGCCGTCGAGGGATTGGCCACCGCCGAGATCGAGCCCCCATACTGGCTCGCGAGCGTCGCCGTGAGGGGGTTCTCCTCGTAGGTGATGGTCCCGGAGGGCGTCCAGCGCGTGATGTAGATGTCGCCGCCGTTCGTGTTGTCCTTGTAAAGGATGAGGCCTTGCGCCGTGGAGCCCGAGTTCTCGACCGGAACGACGCCGGCCTCGACGTAGGTCCCCGCGCTGCCGCAGCCGTACCAGTTCGTGCCTCCGTTGTAAGCGGCGCTGAAGCTCATGGAGTTGGTCAGCTCGATGACGCCCGGCCCGTAGGAGTTCGTCGCCGTGCCGCGCTGGGCTTCCCCGGTCACGAAGACCATGGTGGGGCTCGCGAAGTTGTCGAGGGCGACGGAGGCCGGGGTGCTGGCGAGCCAGTGGGAGGCGCCGCCGCCGCAGGTCCTGGCGTTGTATTTGTAGGAGCCGTCGGAAGCCATCCAGGTGATCGTCTGGTCGGCGTTGATGCTTCCCTTCTGGAACCAGATGGGGACGCTGCCGTTCCCCGTGCTGGCGGTCGCCGACTGCCCGGCCACGAAGACCGAGGAGCTTGCGGCGTCATACCAGATGGAGCCCTCGTCGAAGACGGAATTCGCGGCTTGGAAGATGGTGTTGCCGCCGGTCCAGGTCACGCCGTCGGGGCTGTACGCGTACTCGAAGACGCCGCCCGAGTTGTAAAAGATCCAGAAACCTTGGGAGTTCTGGAAGGTTTTGACTGAGTTGGGCTCGCTCGTGTCCGCGGCCGTCACGACGGTCACGGCCGCGGCCGCCGCCGGGCGCGGGGCGAAGAAAGCGGCGGCCAAGAGAAATAGAAAAAATCCGGTGACACCATACCTATTTCGGACGGTCCGGACGGCCGCGGAGCCAAAACCCCTCTTCATCCGCGGCCTCCGCCAGGGAACAAAACCGGAAGCTCAACCGTATTAATAGTGGGAATGGGGGGTAGCTCAAAGGTAGAGCAACCGCCTGTCAATCGGAAGATGCGGGTTCGATTCCCGCCCCCCCAGACACCCATGGAAGCCGGGGTTGTCCGAAACAGGCGGAGCCCCGGCTTCCGGCTTGACAAATGATGGAGCTCCTGATAAAGTCCTTCTAGACAGGCGGTTGAGGCTTGGGCCGTATGAGCTACCCAAGGCCCCGGGAAACCGGGGCCTTCTTTTTGTCCCGTCGGGAACAAAACGCGCCCCCGAACCGTATATAAAGTGAGCCCCGGTAGCTCAAAGGATAGAGCTCCTCGCTGACGCCGAGGGTGGTCCGGGTTCGACTCCCGGCCGGGGCGGCCGTAAAAGACCGCCGATCCTTTCAACGTCAGCGGCGGTTTCTTGACAATCTTGGCGCCATAGGCTACGCTGTTTTGTGCGAGGAGCCTTGGAGCTATCGAGGCGCCCCTCGGCGTCAAGGCGGCCTTCCCGCGAGGGCCGCCTTCTTTTTGACCCGCCATCCGCCTCCTCATGTTCCCCCCGCCGCGCGGCGCACGCGCGGGTCGGCATCGTTGCGTCCCCTCCTGAGGGCGCTTCGGGCCGAGGAATTCCCGAGGGAGGCGATCCGGGCCAGGGACTGCGCCGCCTGCAGACGGACATTGGGGTCCCGGTCGGAGGTTAAAATCCGGGAGAGCGCCGACACGGAGGCCGAGCCGCCCGGCTTGGGCCCGAAGCCGAGCCAAAAAGCGATCGTCATGCGCACGCCGGAGTCGGGCTCGGATGAAAGCATGGAGGCGAGGGCCGAGACGGCGGCGGCGGCCCCCTTCTCCCCCAAGGCCGCGGCGGCCGCCTGGCGCACGCGGGGGCTCGCATCCTGGAGGGCCTGCGTCAAAAATATTTGAGTCCCCCCCGGTCGGAGAAAGGCCACGGCGCGCACCATCGCGGCCCGAACGCCGGCCCGCGGCTCCTGGGAGAATCCCGACATCATGACCCTGGCGAAGCCGACGTTTCTCGTCCTGACCGCATCATCGGCCATGGAGTGCCGCGCGGAAGAGGAGAGGCTCAGGTCCCAGAAGCCGGGAGCCGCGGCGGCCGGGACGGCCAAGGCGACCAAGGCGGCAACAGCGGCCAGCCTTCGCGAGACTCCTTTGGCGAAACTCATATTAAGATTCATAGACGGCTCGCCTGCGCGCGCGACAAACCACGATCAGAACATCTACATCGCTACGTTGCGATTTAGGGCTTCATGACCCGCCGGCAGGCGGGCCTGGCGTCCAGCGAAGATGCCGAAGCGTCTTGGGCGACTCCCCGGTTGTTCGGGGTTGGAGGCGGGAATTAACAGCGCAGGACGAACAAAGGCCTGAAGGCGAAGGCGCGCTTGAAGCGGCGACACGATTCAAAACGGCGCAAGAGAAGAACGCCGAAGAAAAGGACGATCAGACGCGCGAACTTGTCCCCGGGCCTTGAGGTCAGCGCCCGGCTCCAGACGGCCGGGGCCGACTCCCCGAAAGGCTCGATAAGGGCCGCGCGCAAAAAGGCCCGGAGCCCCCCCAGCGCCGAAAGCCGTCCGGCGCCGGGCAGGGCCTCCCCGTAGGAGCTTTCCCTCGACCGCCGGGCCTGGGCCCGGCCCAGGTCCCGCATCACCTTGGCGGCCGAGACACGGCGCCCGAGCGCGTCGCGGACGTCGAGCCCCAGGGGGTTGTTCAGCGCGGCGGCGGGGTCGACCCCCTTGGCCTCAAAGCCGACGGACGCCCCCGCCGCCCAAGCGGTGGAAGGGGCCATCGCGCCAACAGCGGCGAAAGCGGCCAGGACGGCAATAAAAATGCCCGGTCTCGACAGGCCTGCTCTAGCCTTCTCAGTCGAAACCGGGCTCAGATCGGATCTCTCGACCATTTGCTTTCGGCAACCGGCCAGCCCCTGGGGCCCCTCGGCTTTGCGCCCCGCCCTTGCGGGCGGTTTGCCCTTTTCGTTTCCAAAGGTGCCCGAAGTATAGCAGGCCCCCGCCGCCTGTCAAGACCCAAAAAAGGCCCAAAAAGCTACCATCTTCCTCATGGCCGAAACGATGATGGCGCGCGCGCGCAGGGCCTGGGGCGGCGCCGCGCTCTTCCTTCAATGGTCGCGCCGCTTGCGGGCGGCCGACCTTCTCGTGCTCGTGGGCCTGGCCGGGATGCTGGCCGCGCTCTTTCAATTCGCCCGCCATATGAACGCCCCCGTGCGCCCCGCGGCCGCGATCGACCTCTCCGCCTGGGCGATCCCCTCCTACGCTCTTTTGTCCTTGCTCCGGGGGCTCATCGCCTTCGCGGTCTCCCTGGGTTTCGCCTTCCTCTATGGCTATTGGGCGGCGAAGGACGCCCGGGCGGAGCGCGTCCTCATCCCGCTCTTGGACGTGCTGCAGAGCGTGCCGGTGCTGGGCTTCATGCCGGGGCTCCTGCTCGTCTTCCTCGCCCTTTTCCCTTCCTCAAACGCCGGGCTTGAGCTGGCGAGCATCATCATGATCTTCACCGCCCAGGCCTGGAACATGGCCTTCAGCTTCTACCAGTCCTTGAAAAGCCTCAAGCCCGACCTCGTCGAGGCGGCCTCCGTCTACCGCTTCAGCCCCCTCGAGCGCTTTCGTTTCCTGGAGCTTCCCTCCGCCGCGATCGGGCTCGTCTGGAACGGCATGATCAGCATGGCGGGAGGGTGGTTTTTCCTCATGATCAGCGAGTCCTTCGTGCTGGGCCGGCGGGACTTCAGCCTGCCGGGGTTGGGCTCCTACATGAGCCGGGCCGCGGCCGACGGCGACGCCCGAGCGATGGGGCTCGCGATCGTCGCGATGATGCTCGTCATCGTCCTCCTGGACCAGATCCTCTGGCGGCCTCTCGCCGTCTGGTCCCAAAAGTTCCGGCTGGACGAATCCGGGGCCGAAGAGGCGGGCTCCTCCTGGTTCCTGGGAGTGCTGCGCCGCGCGCGGGTCTACGCCCTCACGGCGCTCCTCATCCGGAAGATCTCCTCGCGCCTGCGTTCCAAGGAGGCGGCCGCCAAGGCTCCCGCTCCCCCGGCGTCAAGGCCCCCGTCGCGGCTGTCGCGGCTCCTCCCCGTCCTCTCGGGAACGGCGCTGCTGCTGCTGGCGGCCGCGGTCACGCTGAGCGCGGTCCGGGCCCTCTATTCCTGGCGGGCGCTGGCGCCGGGTCGATGGCTCGTGATCGGCGGAGCGGGGGCGGCGACGCTCGGGCGGGTCCTCGTATCGACCGCGCTGGGGACGCTCTGGGCGCTTCCCGCGGGGCTTGCGATCGGGCTCTCGCCCCGGCTCTGGAACGCTCTTGGCCCCGCGATCCAGATGATGGCCTCCTTCCCGGCCCCGATGCTTTTCCCGGCCGCCATCGCCCTCATGCGCGCGGCGGGCATTCCCCTTTCCGCCGGATCGATCCTCCTCATGCTCCTGGGCACCCAGTGGTACATTCTCTTTAACGTCGTGGCCGGGGCCGCGGCGATCCCGGCGGACATCCTCGAGGCCTCGCGCTCCTACGGTCTCAGAGGATGGGAGCGTTTCAAGACCGTTCTTTTGCCCGCGGTTTTTCCTTATCTGGTCACCGGATGGGTGACCGCGGCGGGAGGCGCCTGGAACGCGAGCATCGTCTCCGAGTACGTCACCTTCAAGTCCCGGGTCTTCTCGACGTGGGGCCTGGGCTCCTTGATCAGCGAGGCGGCCGAGCATTCGGACCTCCCGACGCTGACGGCCGCGGTCGTCGTCATGTCGGCGATCGTGCTCGTCTTCAACCG
>JAJYFI010000099.1 GCA_021790955.1 bacterium
CGGCGACGGCGATATCCGCGATGAGGGCATCCTCCGTCTCTCCGGAGCGGTGCGAGATCACGCAGGCCCAGCCGTTCTTGCGCGCCAGCGTCACCGTCTCGACGGTTTCGGCCAGCGTCCCGATTTGATTGGGCTTGATGAGGACGGCGTTGGCGGCTTTTTCGCGGACGCCGCGGCCGAGAAGGGCCGGGTTCGTGACGAAGATGTCGTCGCCAACGATGGTCGTCCCGGAGCCCAGGCGGTTCGTGAGTTGCGTCCATCCGGCCCAATCCTCCTCCGCGAGGGGGTCCTCCAGGGAGATGATGTCGTAGCTTTTGAGCCAGCGCGCGTAGGTGTCCGTCATCTCGCGCGCCGCCAACTTGCGTCCCTCGATCTGGTAGCCGCCGTCGTAGAAGGACGAGGCGGCCGAGTCGAGGGCCAGGTGGACCTTGCTTTCGTAGGGCGATTGACGGAGGACGCTTTGGAGGGCGTTCAAGGCCTCCTCGTGCGTCTTCATCCGGGGAGCAAAGCCGCCCTCGTCGCCCACCGAGGTCGAAAAGCCCGCCCGGGAGAGATGAGTTTTCAAGGAGTGGTAGAGCTCGCTCGCCGCCCGCAGCGCTTCTCTAAAGGTGGGGAATCCCGTCGGCACCAGCATGAATTCCTGAACCGCCAGGCCGCTGTCGGCATGTTTGCCGCCGTTGACGACGTTGAGCATGGGTGTCGGGATGACGAAGTCCTTATGGGGAGAGCCGAAGGTCTCTCGCAGGTGGACGTAGAGAGGGACGTGGCGCGAGGCGGCTTGCGCGCGCGCGATGGCGCAGGAAGCGGCCAGGATGGCGTTGGCGCCAAGCCGGGACTTGTTGGGGGTCCCGTCCAGCCGCGCCAAGCCTCGGTCGAGGGCTTCCTGGTCCTTGGCATCCTTTCCTTTTAAATAGCCCTTGATCTCCTCCGTGAGGTGCCCCACGGCCTTGAGGACGCCCTTGCCGTGATAGCGGGAGGGATCCCCGTCCCGGAGCTCGCAGGCCTCGTGCTTGCCCGTCGAGGCTCCGGAAGGGACGGCGGCTCGTCCGAAGGAGCCGTCGTCGAGCACAACGTCCGCTTCCACCGTGGGGAAGCCTCGGGAATCCAGGATTTCGCGAGCGATGAGGTCTTTGATTTTGGCCATGGGGCTATTCTACAGGAAAAACGGCCCGCTGCGAAGCGCCGGCTCTGGTTCCCGTTTTTTCAAAAATAATAGTGGAAGCCCGTCGAGAAGTTCATGACGCTGCCGAAAAGTCCGATCCCGAGCGCCGTGGAGCCGGCCGTCGTGCCGGAGGCCGGCATGAAGATGTTGAAGGAGATCGGATTCCACTGCCCGTACCAGGAAAAGCGCGGAATTTCGGTCATGGCATGCTCCATGCCGACCCCTCCGGAGATGTCGATCCAGGAGCTTGTCCCGCTCGATCCGCCCGTGAGGACGCTGGGCATCAGGGCCAAGTCGGAATAAACGATGGTGTGCCGGCGAGTCGCCAGGGCGAACATGGGCTCCACGTTGAAGTCAAGCAGGAAGTTGAATTCCGGGCTCACGCGGGGAAATCCCATCCCCATCCCTCCCTCGAGTCCGAACTTGCGTCCGAACCAGTAGCGGCCGCTCAGATAGCCGCTCTGGCTGGTCAGCGGATCAAGCGTATCCGGAAGGGACATCCATGAGAGTCCTCCGCCGAACTTGTCCTGGTCGACAAAGGCCTGGGAGCCTTCTTCGGCCGGGGAAGACGGCGCGGCATGCGCGCGCGGCTTGGCTTGGGCCGTTACGGAAAAAAATCCCAGCAACAAGAACGAGGCTCCGAACGACATCCATGCGTCTGATCTCATCTTGCTCATCATCTGCCTCCTTTTTTATCTCTCACGAAGCTCTCGCGTAGCGCCCGGCCTTGAGAAGGTCCCTGCCGCAGCGCACAAGCGCTTCCAGGCGGTGAGGGTCCTGGGCCTCGGCGTAGAGGCGGAAATACGCGCCCGTTCCGGAAACCCGAAGGCCAAGCCAAGAGCCGTCCTTGAGGATGAACTTGAACCCGTCGGTCTCGTCGATCCTCCACACGGCGGCTCCGGCGATCTCAAGGGGGGGCTTGGAGCGAAGGGACTCCATGACTTCCTCGCTTTGCCGCAGTCCGTCGAAGGGGATGCTCAGGCGCTTTTGGTGGAAATGGCCCACGCGCTTGAAAAGGGCGGCGAGGACGTTTTTCAAGGGCTTTCTCTCGTAGGCGGCGATCTCGGCGACAAGCAGGCAGGCGAGGAGGCCGTCCTTATTCGGCACATGCCCGGCGATGGAAAGCCCGCCCGACTCCTCTCCGCCAAGAAGATACTGTCCGGTGCGGAGGAGCTCGCCGATGTGCTTGAAGCCCACCGGAGTCTCGCGGGTCTCGAGGCCGTGGCTCTTGGCGACCGCGTCCACGAAATGGGAGGTCATGATGGAGCGGGCGGCCTTCCCGCGTTGGCCGCGTCTTGACGTCAGGTGGTCGAAGACGAGGCCCAAAACGAGGTCGGGGGCGATCCATTGGCCGTCCGCGTCCACGATGCCGAACCGGTCGGCGTCGCCGTCGGACGCCAGGCCGAGATCAAGGCGGCGGCGCACGACGGCCTGGGAAAGCTCGGCCAAGTTGCCGCCGCTGGGCTCGGGGGGCGTTCCACCGAAAAGGACGTCGCGGCTGTCGCGCAACGCGACCGTCTCGATCCCGAGCTCCGAAGCGAGGGGCTTGAAAACGAGGCGGCCGGCGCCGTGCATGGCGTCGTAGCCGATCTTGAGCCGGGCCTTTTTGATCGCCTTGACGTCGAGGAGCGAAAGAATCTGCTTGACGTAGAGGGCTTCGAAGTCGGCCGGCTCGATCCAGGAGCGCCGCAGGGCCGGATCGGAGCCCAAAATCTTGATCGAGTGCTCCCCCGAAAGCTCGACGCGGCGCTCGAGCTCCCCTGTCACCTCCTGGGGGGCCTGACCGCCCCAGAAGGGCATCCACTTGACCCCGTTATAGCGCGCGGAGTTGTGGGAGGCCGTGATCATGAGCCCGCCCACGAGCTTTTTGGCCGTGACGGCGCAGGCGACGGCCGGAGTCGGGATTTCGCTGTTCGACAGCAGCACTCGGATGCCCTGGGCGGCCAGGACTCCCGCCGCTTCCTGGGCCGCCTCCGGCGAGAGGAATCGCCCGTCGAATCCGATCGCGACCTCGGGCGGATTGGGCGGGCCGCCGGGGCGCTTCTGAAGGTAGTCGGGGCTCGAGGCGCCGAAGTCCGGGTTCTCCTTGACGTGGGTCGCGATCGCCGCGGCGATCTTGCGGATGTTCGCGAAGGTGAAATCCTCCGAGATGAGGCCGCGCCAGCCGGAAGTTCCGAATCGTATCATCAAGCGCCGCCATCCTACTAAATGAAACCCTCAAGAGCAAGCTCAAGCTCGCCAAGGCCTTGCCAGAAAAGCTCAAGGGTGCGCTGCCGAGTCCTGTGGGGCGGACGCGGCCCAATTCGCGGGGGTTCATGCGTTTTAGGGAAAGGCGTTTAATCGCGGCGATTCTTGTTCGCCCGCGAACAACGCTTTAAAAGCAAGCATTTTTCGCGAACAATTGTTCGCCGGCGAACAAAATGTTCTCCTTGTTTTTTAAGCATTGTTCGCGGGCGAACAAAAGCTGTTCGCCGGCGAACAGCGGCGAAACCGCAATATAACCCCATTCTCCTCGCGCCGTCAGGCAGGCCGGGCCGGAGCCCGCCTTGGGGGGGCGAGCCTCGGTTGGCCGAATTTTTGCGCGAGGACCAAGTCCTGATTCATCCCTTCGTCATCGAGGAAATCGCCTGCGGCGCCCCAGATCGATCACGCCGAGATCGGACGATGGCTCGAACAGCGCGGCGATGGGGGCTCGCCTTGGAGGAATAATGGTCCATTCGGATACACCACAGCTAATCGGGATCGAAGAGCCCGAAAACCAATTGCATCCGCGTCTGCTCCAAGAACTTGCGGAAGAATGTCGAGAGGCTTCTGCGAGGACTCAATTGATGGTAACGACGCATTCGCCCTTTTTTGTTAATGGGCTCAAGCCGGAGGAGCTCCGTGTGTGTTACCGTGATCAGAAAGGGTACACGAAGGCCCGCGCTGTTTCTGCCATGCAAGGCATTAAGGAATTCGTGGCCGAGGGCGCGCAGTTGGGGAGTCTCTGGATGGAAAACCAATTCGAAGTAGGGGATCCCGTGACTGCCAGCGGAGGTCCGAAAAGACCAGACGTATCTCAGTAACGATGCGGCATTTGGAAATATGGGTCGAGGAACCTTCCGCTGAGGCCGCGCTTCTGAACCTTGTTCCAAAAATCGTCGGCAAGTGCGCGACTTTTTCCTTATTGCGGGTGGTACCTGGGAAGCCCTCGAACGAGTTCTCCGAAAAGCGGGCCACCATAGAAGCGGCCTTCTTGCCGTGGTTTCGTGAGCAAGCGGTCCGGAAGCATCACAATAGGGCCGTTGCTGCCGCTTGTGCTATAATCAGCCTTCCGGCGCTGGGATAGCTCAGTTGGCAGAGCATCTCCATGGTAAGGAGAAGGTCGTGGGTTCGAATCCCATTCCCAGCTTGCTGGTTTTCCGGCGGCCCAAATTAGTAGTATATCCGGCCGTCAACGCGGCGGGAATCTCGCCGCGATTCGATCGCGAATCTCAAAAGGGGGACTGATTTTCATGGCGAAGCCGAAGTACGAGAGGAAGAAGCCGCACGTGAACATCGGGACGATCGGCCACGTGGACCACGGGAAGACGACCTTGACGGCGGCGATCACGCACTATTTGGCGAAGAAGGGGCTGGCGCAGGCGAAGAAGTACGAGGAGATCGACAACGCGCCGGAGGAGCGGGCGCGTGGGGTGACGATCAACGTGCACCATCAGGAGTACGAGACGGATAAAAGGCACTACGCGCACGTGGACTGCCCCGGGCACGCGGACTATATCAAGAACATGATCACGGGGGCGGCGCAGATGGACGGCGCGATACTGGTGGTGTCGGCGGCGGACGGTCCGATGCCGCAGACGCGGGAGCACGTGCTTTTGGCGCGGCAGGTGAACGTGCCGCACATGGTGGTTTTTTTGAACAAGATGGACGTGGCGGACAAGGACTTGGTGGACCTGGTGGAGATGGAGGTGCGGGAGCTGTTGACGAAGTACGAGTTTCCCGGGGACAAGATCACGGTGGTGAGGGGGTCGGCGACGAAGGCATTGGAGGGGGACCAGTCGGCGATCGGGGAGCCTGCGATCCAGAAGCTGATGGAGGCGTTGGACACGGAGATACCGGAGCCGAAGCGGCCTGTGGAGCAGCCGTTTTTGATGGCGGTGGAGGACGTGTTCTCGATCACGGGGCGCGGGACGGTGGCGACGGGGCGGGTGGAGAGAGGGAAGGTGAAGGTGGGGGACAACGTGGAGATCGTCGGGATCCAGGCGACGAAGAAGTCGGTGGTGACGGGTCTGGAGATGTTCCGGAAGGTCCTGGACGACGCGATGGCCGGGGACAACGTGGGGATTTTGCTGCGAGGGATCGACAAGGGGCAGGTGGAGCGTGGACAGGTGATCGTGGCGCCCGGGACGATCACGCCGCACACGAAGTTCAAGGCGCGGCTGTACGTGCTGACGAAGGACGAGGGGGGGCGGCACACGCCGTTTTTTAAGGGTTATCGGCCGCAGTTTTACTTCCGGACGACGGACGTGACGGGGATGGTGACGCTGCCGGCGGGAGTGGAGATGGTGATGCCGGGGGACAACGTGGACATCGACGTGGAGCTGATCTGCCCGATCGCGATGGAGAAGGGATTGCGGTTCGCGGTGCGGGAAGGCGGGCACACGGTGGGCGCGGGCGTCGTCGCCGAGATCACGGCTTGAGCGGGGGGATCCAATGGCCGACCGCGTCATCCTCACCATGGGCTGCTCCGACTGCAAGTCGCGCAACTATTATTTCCAGCGCGGCAAGAAAAAAGACTTCAAGGTGGAGCTCAAGAAATTCTGCAAGCCGTGCGGCAAGATGACGCTCCACAAGGAAATGAAGTGATCCGATCCTGGGGGTGTCGGTTAATTGGTAAACCATCGGTCTCCAAAACCGAGACTCCAGGTTCGAGTCCTGGCGCCCCCGCCACGCTATGGCGACGAACGTGAATTTCGCGGTGCAGTTCTTTAAGGAAGCTTATTATGAGCTCAGAAAATCCTCATGGCTTTCGCGCAAGGATGCCATCGCCTCGACCTGGGTCGTCGTGTTCCTGGTGGCGGCGCTGTCTTTGTACGTGGCCGGGGTCGACTTCGTCTTGTCCGTTTTGCTGGGCTCGGTGCTGAGGGGGCGATGACCGAACAAACGCAGACGACGACGGACGGCCAGAAGACGATCCAGCGAGGGTGGTACGTGGTTCACGCCCAGACGGGCTTTGAGGACCGCGTGCGCCAGCGCCTTGAGCAGAAGATGACGGACGAGAAGGTCAAGGACAAGATTTTCGCCATCCTCATTCCCTCGGAAGAGGTCGTGGAGGTCCGAAAGAACAAGA